>JAADDG010000132.1 GCA_013154075.1 Campylobacterota bacterium
CTCGTATCTACGG
The DNA here is from genome assembly GCA_013154075.1 of Campylobacterota bacterium. Taxonomy (GTDB): domain Bacteria; phylum Campylobacterota; class Campylobacteria; order Campylobacterales; family JAADDG01; genus JAADDG01. The sequence continues at coordinate 14 of JAADDG010000132.1, forward strand.
TACGGCGTTTGCCACCAAAGAGGCGCTAAAAGAGCATCTTGCCATGATAGAAGAGGCAAAAAAGAGAGACCACAGAAAGCTAGGCAATGAGCTTAAACTCTTCACTTTTGACGAAGAGATAGGCGGAGGACTTCCCATCTGGCTACCAAACGGAGCGAGACTAAGAAGCAAACTTGAAGCGCTTTTATTTAAAGCCCACAGAAAAAGAGGCTATGAGCCGGTTAGAGGTCCCGAGATATTAAAAAGCGATGTTTGGAAAACTAGCGGACACTACGATAACTACGGCGAAAATATGTACTTTACGGAGATTGACGGTGTTGAGTACGGCATAAAGCCTATGAACTGTCTCGGACACATAAAAGTCTATCAAAGCGAAGTTAGAAGCTATAGAGATTTGCCTCTGAAATTTTTCGAATACGGCGTTGTTCATAGACACGAAAAGAGCGGAGTTTTACACGGACTTTTTAGAGTTAGAGAGTTTACCCAAGATGACGCTCACATATTTTGTACGCCCGAACAGATAAAAGAGAATGTTTTAGAGGTTTTAAGTTTTGTTGACGACATCATGAAGAGTTTCGGATTTGAGTATGAGATGGAAGTTTCGACAAAACCTCAAAAAGCGATAGGTAGTGACGATATATGGGAAAAAGCGACAAAAGGTTTGATGGACGCTCTTGACGAAAACGCTCTTAGCTACGGCATAGACGAAGGGGGCGGAGCTTTTTACGGACCGAAGATAGATATAAAGATAACCGACGCTTTAAAAAGAAAGTGGCAGTGCGGAACGATACAGGTGGATTTTAATTTGCCCGAGAGATTTGAGTTGGAGTACACCGACACAAACAATGAAAAAGCAAGACCCGTTATGCTTCATCGTGCCATACTCGGCTCATTCGAGAGATTTATTGGTATCTTGACCGAGCATTGCGCGGGAGAGTTTCCTTTTTTCATTGCGCCTACGCAAGTCGTTTTCATACCTATAGCGGAGAGTCACATCGAGTATGCGAAAGAGTTGCAAAACGAATTAAGAGATATGGATATAGATAGCGAAATCTCTTCAAGAAACGAAAGTTTAAATAAAAGAGTAAGAACGGCTGAAAAGCAAAAAGTTCCTCTTTTAGTCATCATTGGAGACGAAGAGGTAAAAAATAAAACTATCGCTTTAAGAGATAGAACAACAAGAAAACAGTACAATATAACAAAAGACGAGTTTAAAAGCTTAATAAAGGAGAAAATGGATGGAGTTATCTTTTGAGTAAGAGTAAAGATGTATTGCTAAACAACGATATAAATATACCTCAAGTCAGGTGTATAGGAGATGATGGCACACAATACGGCATAATCTCATCAAGCGAAGCTAAGCAAATAGCCAGAGATCAAGGACTTGATCTTGTTTTGATCGCACCGAACGCAAATCCACCGGTTTGCAAAGTGATGGATTATGGCAAATTCAAATATCAGCAAGAAAAGAAAAAGAAAGAGGCTAGAAAAAAACAGAAAGTTATAGAGGTAAAAGAGATAAAACTTTCCGTAAAGATAGCCCAAAACGACATCAACTATAAGGTAAAGCACGCAAGAGAATTTTTACAGGCGGGAAAGCATGTAAAATTCAGAGTCTTTTTAAGAGGTAGAGAGATGCAAAATCCCGAAGGCGGAGTTGAAGTGCTTGAGAGAGTCTGGGAGATGGTAAAAGATATTGCCGATCGTGACTCAAAACCTTATAGAGAGGGAAGATATGTCAACATGCTAACCTTCCCGAAAAAAGAGAAATAAAAAGCCAAATAGATCCCTTTTTGCGACAAAAGCATTGCCGTAAAGAGGGATCTATTCCCAAAATTTCAAAGGAGTTGTTATGCCAAAGATGAAGACTCTTAGAGGCGCTGCGAAGCGTTTCAAAAGAAGCAAGAACGGCATCAAAAGAGGTAGCGCTTTTAGAAGCCACATCCTAACAAAAAAGAGCCCCAAAAGAAAGAGATTTCTAAGAGCTCCTAAAAAAGTGGATAAGGCTGATATCAAAGCGGTAAATCTTATGATCCAAAGTTAAGAGATGTAGTTGACTCGATCATTTCGAGTTTTATTCCCCCTTTGAGGCCCACGGGCAAAAGGGAAAGTTCGCACAAGGCGACACCAATAAGGTAAAGGAGATACAATGAGAGTAAAGACAGGCGTAGTTAGAAGAAGAAGACATAAAAAGCTTCTAAAACTCGCAAGAGGTTTCTACAGCGGTAGAAGAAAACATTTTAGAAAAGCTAAAGAGCAGCTTGAGAGAAGTCTCGTATATGCTTACAGAGATAGAAAAAGAAAGAAAAGAGACTTTAGAAGACTCTGGATCACAAGAATCAACGCGGCTTGCAGACTTAACGGTATAAGCTATTCAAAATTTATATACGCACTAAACAAAGCCAATATCAAACTCGATAGAAAAATCTTGGCAGACCTCGCTTACAATGACCCTGACGCATTCGCTAAGGTAGTTGAAAAAGCTAAAGAGGCACTATAACAACACTTTCGAACCCGCTTTAACGGGCGGGTTCGATCCCTAAATCTTTTAGCAATCTTTTTACGACACCGTCTATCATCTTATCCGTGACTTTTGTTTTAAAATCTTTTTGTATCCTATATATCTCTTTTTTATCTTTTATCAAACTCAACCGCACAAAACCGTTAAAGTCCGCACCGATAGCATGAACGACCGGATTTTTACAATTTATAACATAGTGAGATGTTAAAGATATGAGATATTTGGAGTTTTTATCCTCTTTATAGCCATATCTTTTAAAACTTCTTACAACCTTATCAAGCAGATAGTAGTTATCCGTCTTAAACCGAAAAGATGAGATATTTCTCTCCTTTAGTTCGCCGTACTTTTTGACAAACAAAGAGTCGTCTTTGCATGAACTCAAAAAAAACGCCGACAAAACAACCGCAACTACTATCCAACTATTTTTAAATCTTCTCATACTTTATTGTATCAAACAAACGGTTCGTATGGCAACCCCAAACTTTTTGCAACGGCTTCATTGGTGCACTTTCCGTTATATATATTTAAGCCGTTTAGGAGGTTTTTATCCTCTTTTAGAGCCTTTTCCAAACCAAGATCGGCTATCTTCAAACCATACCTTAGCGTGTTGGAAGTAAGAGCTAAAGTGGATGTCAAAGAGACGGCTCCGGGCATATTTGCCACACAGTAGTGCACCACACCGTCAACCACATAAGTGGGCTCATCATGATAAGTCGGCTTGGAAGTTTCAAAACAACCTCCTTGGTCAATGGCGACATCGACGATAACGGAAGCTTTTTTCATCAAAGACAGATCATCTTTTTTGATAAGTTTCGGAGCCGCCGCTCCGGGTATCAAAACCGCTCCCACAACCAAATCCGCCTCTTTTATACTATTTAAAATATTTGTCTTATTGGAGTAGAGTGTTGTTATCTTTGAAGAGAATATATCATCAAGATAAGCCAACCTCTCTGCGTCAATATCTAAGATAGTCACATTGGCTCCAAGGCCTACAGCCATCTTACAAGCGTTCAATCCAACCATTCCTCCGCCGATGATAACGACATTTCCTCTTTTTACTCCCGGAACTCCTCCAAGCAGTACGCCTCTGCCTCCAAAAGGTTTTTCAAGATATTTTGCGCCCTCTTGGATAGAGAGTCTTCCTGCTATCTCACTCATAGGAGCCAAGCACGGCAAATGCCCTTTATCATTAGTGATAGTCTCGTAAGCAACGGCTTTTACACCCTTTTGCATAAGAGCTTCGGCCAACTCTTTATTTGCGGCTAGATGAAGATATGTAAAAAGTATCTGACCCTCTCTAAAGAGTCCGTACTCCTCTTTTAAAGGCTCTTTTACCTTTACTATCATATCCGATTTTGCAAATATCTCCTCTTTATCCTCAAGTATGATTGCCCCCTCTTTCTCATACTCGCTATCTTCAAAACCGGCACCCTCGCCCGCACCCTTTTCGACAAAAACTTTGTGAGAGTGAGATATATACTCTCTAACGCACTCCGGAGTCAAACCGACTCTATACTCATGTCTTTTTATCTCTTTTACAAGACCTATATCCATAACAGACCCCTTTTATGATTTAATCATACTAAATTTTTTAATAATATTAACGAATTTTACCTTAATTTAATTTAATTAAATTTGTGATATAATAAATTTATGAGTGTAGCAAAAAAGATAAAAGAGTTAAGAGTATCAAAAAATCTCTCCACTAAAGAGTTGGCAAAAAGAGCAAATGTCTCGGCAGGACTCATCTCCCAACTAGAAAAAGGCTCGACTCAAGGCTCGGTAGAGACTCTTAGAAAGATAGCCAAAGTG
>JAADDG010000016.1 GCA_013154075.1 Campylobacterota bacterium
TCTCTACCGCAAAATCGGCACCTTCTACCGTAAAAGCGAATCCTATCGCAAGTAAAATCAAAGATTTCGGCCAATTGAATTTCTCTTTCAAGAGATCTTCGTCTATTTCCGCGGTTATCTCTTTTGCGTCTTTCGATAAAAACAGAAGATACGCTCCCATTATAAAAAGAAGCAAAACTCCTTCAAAAAGATCTATTTTTCCGTCATATATGGTTAGGATAAAAATGAATATGGGAAATATTGACCAAGCGCTGTCTCTTGTAAACAGATCTCTATCAGGAGAGATTTTTTTGGCAAGCAGAAAAACTACTCCCAAAACCAAGGAGATATTTAAAATTACGCTTCCAAGGATGTTGGCTATTGCAAGATCGCTTTTGTGGTGGAAACTTGCCGCCATCGATGCGGCCATCTCCGGAAGACTTGTACCCAAAGCTATGAGAGTGGCTCCTATGACAAACTGAGAGATATTATAATGAAGAGCGATTCTCTCTCCCTCTATGATTATTAGATGCGCTCCGTATATCAATGCCGCCATAGAGAGGGTGAAGATAAGATAATCCATTACGATTCGCTCCTAATAATCAAACTTTTAGGAAGTTCGAATTCTTCTATCAAGCTTTTTTCCATCTCTCTCATCTCTCCGTCGTCTTTTTCGTGATCGTATCCCAATAAGTGCAAAAGGCCGTGGATAAATAGCAAAGTTATTTCATCTTCTATTTTGTGTCCAAGTTTTTGGGCTTCCTCTTTTGCTTTCTCTACGCTTATTATCACGGATCCGAGAGGAGAGTGAGGAATATTTTGTAAAGGGAAGCTTATTACGTCCGTTTCTTTGTCTTTGTTTCTGAACTCTTTGTTGATTTTTCTTATCTCTTCATTAGATGTCAAAATAAGCTCGATCTCTTTATCCGTTAATTTCGATGCTATTTGGTTTAGTTTTTCCAATAGTTTATCGCTTGTTTGAAATTCGGTTTGATTTTCTAAAATGACGTTCAACGGGATTTCCTTAAGAGAGGTTAAATTTTGTTATAATTATAGCCAAATTAAATGTAAAAAATCTGAAAAAAAAGGCTAAAAAGTGGCTAAAAAGGCCGTATGTATAATAAGCGGGGGGATGGATAGCGCTCTTAGTGCAGCTATTGCCAAAAAAGAGGGATATGAAATAATAGCTTTACATTTCAATTACGGACAAAGGACGGAGAAAAAAGAGCTTGAGTGTTTTAGAAAGATAGCTAAATATTTGGAAGCTGTGGAAGTTATTGAGCTTGATTTGGATTTTTTCTCTAAAATAGGCGGTTCCGCTTTGGTGGATGAGAGTTTGAGAGTGCCTACGGAGGGTCTGAAACCGGGAATTCCTATCACTTATGTGCCTTTTAGAAACGGTATTTTTTTATCGATCGCCGCAGCGGTTTGTGAAAAAGAGGGGGCGGAAGCTATTTATATAGGAGTTGTAGAGGAAGATAGCAGCGGATATCCGGATTGTAGAGAAGATTTTATAAATAAAATGCAGGCCGCTATAAATGCCGGAACCAAGCCTGAGACGAATATCTCCATAAAAACTCCGTTGGTTCATCTAAAAAAGGAGGATATCGTAAAAGAGGCTTTGAAATATGGTGTTCCTTTGGAGAATACTTGGAGCTGCTATCAAAGAGAGGATAGAGCGTGCGGAGTTTGCGATAGCTGTAGACTTAGACTCAAAGGATTTGAAAAAGCCGGAGAGAGGGATAGAATAGAGTACGAAACGCACCCTTAATGGATAATGGAGAATATATCTTTGGCTTGTAGATATAAATATGGAGTTTTCAAATAATCCTCTTCGTGTGAAAATTCGATATCCAAATCTTTAAATGAGATCTGCACGCAGCCCATATCCTCTATCTTTTCTTCCTCTCCTTCGATGTCGTATCCGCAGTAAGCCGATTTTAAGACTCCTTCTCCTTTAAATTTTTGCCAATTGTTTTCTTTGGTTATTGTATCGGTAAAGAGATTTCCCTCTTTTTCCTTGATTTTTGAAAATCTAAGTCCCGGAAAATCTACGTAGGTATCGAAAACAATTTCGTGGTTTTCTCTAAAAAGAGTTTTATTTCGGCTGTTTTTAGCCGTAAGGAGTGAATTTAGAAATATGATTTTTCCGTTTTTCTCTATGCTAAAGTCCGTTTTTAGATCTATCCACGGAGCTTTTGTTTTGGGGTGCGGGTTTGTTATGTTTCGTTCCGAAATTCGAGAGGCGAATATCTTTTTTTCGGGAGCCGGTATGGGGCTGTTTGGAAGGTAGGCTTTATATCTTGAAGGAATTTTCAAATCTTTTATGTACTCTTGTACAGGGGCCGCTTCTTTGATAATGTCTTCGAATTTTATTTCATTTTTTCTAAATCTGTTGTAGTTTAGTTTTAGAAGCAGAGAGTCGTTTTTGCAGGTGTCCATAATTTTTTTGTAATTTATCATCAGCTTTTTTTTGTTTGAGAGGTCGAATCTAAATTGAGAGTCGTTTCTCATAATAAAAAATAGATCGTTTTTTAGAGTTTGATAGTTTAGGTATCTTTTTTTAATCTCTTTGGATATCTCTTGATTTTTTTTGGACGGGGTCGGTAAGTTTTCGTAGGGAGTCAATATAATCTCTATGGGGGTTGAGTTGTCGTAAATTTTACTTGGAAATACTTCGGCGGTTTTGAACAGATCTTCTATGTTGTCGCTCGGGAGTATTTCGCTGTTGGCAATTATTAAATTTTTTATATCTATTTGATGGTTTTTGGATATCTCTTTTAGCAGTCGTATAAACTGGTCTTTGTGGTTCCATTTGAGACTGATTAGGCCTATCTCATCTTTTATATTTTTGTAGTCGAATTTCGACTTTGCATAAATTTTTATAAGTCCTATAAACTCCCCTCCCTTTAAAACTCCTCTAACGAAATAATCTCCGTACTTTTCTTGAAACTTCTCTTTTGAATTTTTTTGTTTTAGTATCTCTTTGATTTCTTTAGATAGATTCGAATCTTCTTTTAAAATTTCAAAAGAGTTTATGACTTTGACATAAAGGAGATAATTTAGGGAATAATCGTCTATCAAAGCGTCTTCTAAGAAGGAACTTTTTTTGGAGTCTTCAAGTAGAAATTCAAAGTTATTAAGTAGATTTAATTCATTTGCAAGAGTTTTAATATCAGGTATGAATTTTAGAGAAAAAGTTACTTTTTGGGTGTCGTTGAAAGTTTCGGTTTGTATATTTTTGAGGGGAGAGTTTTTAATTTCGTTTTTTATTAAATCGAACCCCTCTCCTATATGGAGATCTATTTTTTGATATTTATTGATGACGATATCATTTGCAAAAATTACATTTATAGAAAGAATTATAAAAATTATTTTATAAAAAAGAAAATTTTTCATTACCAACCTTTTAAATTGATTAAATGTCATTTTAATAAATCAAAGTTAAAAGCTTGATTAAAACAGTCTCCTTAAATATTTCAAAAAAGCAAACGATATATTAGAGTTTGTAAAAAAGTTATAAAAAAAGAGCTAAAAAGGTAAAACAAAACATAATATAAAGAGCTTTTCGTTAAAATAACGGGAAAGATTCAACCGGTAATTTTCTTAAAAATAAGTTAACTATAGTAAGTATTTTTGTTCGGACAATAAAATTTAATATTTAAATAAATAAAAATTCAATATTATTTCATTTAAAGTTTTATAAGGAGAATAGTTTATGAGATTAAGTGTCATAGGGACGGGTTATGTCGGGCTTGTGGCCGGGGCCTGTTTTTCGGTGATGGGAAACGACGTAATTTGCGTGGATGTGGATAAAGAGAAGATAGAGAAACTGAAAAAGGGAGAGATTCCCATCTATGAGCCGGGATTGGATAAAATCGTAAAAGAGAGTTATGAAAGAGGCAATCTGCATTTTACTACCGATATCAAAGAGGCACTTGAGAAAACCAATATCTGTTTTATAGCGGTAGGTACTCCGATGGGAGAGGATGGGAGTGCTGATTTGAGATATGTTTTGGAAGTGGCCAAATCTATCGGAAAATATATGAATAAACATATGTATGTAGTGGATAAATCCACCGTTCCTGTAGGTACCGCCGATAAGGTTAGAGAAACTATTCAAAAAGAGCTTGATAAAAGAGGCGTGGATCTCACTTTCGATGTAATAAGCAATCCTGAGTTTTTGAAAGAGGGAGCTGCCGTAGAGGATTTTATGAGGCCCGATCGCGTGGTGATAGGAGCCGATAACGAAAAAGCTATAGAAGTTATGAAGGAACTCTATGCTCCTTTTACAAGAAGTCACGAGAGATTCATAGCTATGGATATAAGAAGTGCGGAGATGACCAAATATGCCGCAAATGCGATGCTCGCTACCAAAATATCCTTTATGAACGATATCGCAAATATTTGTGAGAGAGTAGGGGCTGACGTAAATAAAGTAAGAGTCGGAATAGGAAGCGATAGCAGGATAGGGTATAGCTTTATCTATCCCGGATGCGGATACGGCGGCAGCTGCTTTCCAAAAGACGTTCAGGCTTTGATTAGAACAAGCAAAGAGTACGGATATGAGCCTAAAGTTTTGGAAGCTGTGGAAGAGGTAAATTATGCCCAAAAGCATGTTATTCCCAAAAAGGTGGTTAAGAGATTCGGAGAGGATTTGACTGGAAGGACTTTTGCCATTTGGGGATATGCGTTTAAACCTGAAACCGATGATATGAGAGAAGCAAGCTCCATTACCATTATAAAAGATTTGGTTGAAAGAGGCGCTAAGATAAAAGCTTATGATCCCAAGGCTTTGGATCAAGCTAAAAACTTCTATCTAAAAGACGTGCCAAATATCGAATATGTCAAAAGAAAATATGACGCTTTGGACGATGCGGATGCTATGATTTTGGTGACGGAATGGAAAGAGTTTAGAAGTCCCGATTTTGAAGAGATGAAACTTAGACTTAAAAATCCGATCATTTTTGACGGAAGAAATCAATATAATAAAGAAAAACTTGAAAAGATGGGATTTGAGTATTATCAGATAGGAGTCGGAGCGTGAAGATTTTGGTAACCGGAACGGCCGGATTTATAGGATATCATCTTGCAAAAAGACTTTGTGAAAGAGGCGATGAAGTAGTAGGACTCGATAACATCAACGATTATTACGATGTAAATTTGAAATATGGCAGATTGGAAGATAGCGGAATAGATAGAGATGAGATAGTTTACGGTGAGGCGGTTCAATCTAAAAAATATGACAATTATAAATTTATAAAGCTCGATTTGGAAGATAGAGAAGGTCTTGAAGATCTTTTTAGAAAAGAGAAGTTCGATAAGGTTTGCAATCTCGCCGCGCAAGCCGGAGTCAGATACTCTCTTACAAATCCATATGCTTATGTAGATTCCAATATCGTAGGGTTTATAAATCTTTTGGAGTGTTGCAGACATAACGATATAAAGCATTTGGCATATGCAAGCAGCTCAAGTGTTTATGGACTAAACGAATCTCAGCCGTTTTCCACGCACGATAATGTAGATCATCCAATAAGTCTCTATGCCGCAAGCAAAAAGTCAAACGAATTGATGGCACACACCTATAGCCATCTTTTTAAACTTCCGACAACCGGGCTTAGGTTTTTTACCGTTTACGGACCTTGGGGAAGACCCGATATGGCGCTTTTTCTTTTTACAAAAGCCATTTTGGAAGATAAGCCTATAGATGTTTTCAATAACGGAGATATGCAAAGGGATTTTACCTATATTGACGATATAGTAGAAGGAGTAGTTAGAGTAATAGACAATCCTCCTAAAGGAAATCCCGATTGGAGCGGACTAAATCCCGATCCGGCATCGAGTAAGGCGCCTTATAAAATATACAATATTGGAAACAACGCTCCCGTCGGATTGATGGATTTTATAAAAGCGATAGAGAAAAAGATAGGAAAAGAGGCTAAGAAAAATATGCTTCCGATGCAGCCGGGAGACGTAAAAAGCACTTATGCGGATGTAAGCGATCTGATAGAGGATCTCGGATATAAACCTAATACTTCTATAGAAGAGGGGATATCTAAGTTTGTAGATTGGTATTTAGATTTTTATGATAAGGAGAGAAAGTGAATCTTGAAAATAAGAAATTAGCAATTATCGGTTTGGGATATGTGGGGCTGCCTTTGGCGGTTGAGTTTGGAAAGAAGTTCGATACGGTGGGTTTCGATATAAATGAAGAGAGGATAAAGGAGCTTAAAGAAGGGTATGATAGAACTTTGGAAGTTGATAGCGAGAATCTAAAAAGTGCTAGAAAACTCTCTTTTACTACAAATATAGATGATATAAAAGATGCAAACATCTATATAGTTACCGTTCCAACTCCAATCGATTCTTTCAAAAGACCCGATCTTACACCTCTTATAAAGGCAAGTGAGACTGTCGGAAAAGTTTTGAAAAAGGGTGATATTGTAATCTATGAATCGACTGTTTATCCCGGAGCTACGGAAGAGGATTGCGTGCCTGTTTTGGAGAAGTTTAGCGGGCTTAAATTCAATAAAGATTTCTTTTGCGGATACTCTCCCGAGAGAATCAATCCGGGAGACAAAGAGCATACCGTAACCAAAATCAAAAAGGTAACTTCCGGAAGTACTCCGGAGATTGCAAAAGTGGTGGATGAGCTTTATAAAAGTATAATAGAAGCGGGAACTCATCTCGCACCCTCTATAAAAGTGGCGGAAGCTGCGAAAGTTATAGAGAATTCTCAAAGAGATATAAACATAGCTTTCGTAAACGAGCTTGCTATGATTTTCAATAAAATGGGAATAGATACCAACGCCGTTTTGGAGGCTGCGGGAACGAAGTGGAATTTCTTGCCTTTTAAACCGGGACTTGTGGGAGGACACTGTATCGGTGTGGATCCTTATTATCTTACTCACAAAGCCCAGCAGCTTGGATACAATCCCGAAATCATACTTGCCGGAAGAAGACTGAACGACAATATGGGAATTTTCGTAGCAAATCAAGTGGTTAAATTGATGATCAAGAAAGGTAAAAGAATAGAGGGAGCTAAGATCCTTGTTCTTGGAATCACTTTCAAAGAAAACTGCCCCGATATTAGAAACTCAAGAGTTATCGATGTGATAAACGAGCTTAAGGATTTCGGATGTAATGTGGACGTTTACGATCCGTGGGCTGATAAAGAGGAAGTAAAACATGAATACGGAATCGATCTTTTGACAAAAGAGGACGAAGTGGATCTAAGTAAATATGACGCTTTGGTCGTAGCGGTTGCTCATGATGAGTTTAAAAAGATGGATATCAAAAAGAGCGATAATCAAGTGGTTTACGATATCAAGGGAATCCTTAAAGAGGCTGACGGGAGACTTTGATGAAAAAGGGGATAATTTTAGCGGGAGGGTCCGGGACGAGACTCTACCCGATTACCCGATGCACTTCGAAACAGCTTTTGCCTATCTACGATAAACCGATGATCTACTATCCGCTTTCGGTTTTGATGTTAGCTGGCATTAGGGAGGTTTTGATAATCTCAACTCCAAGAGATCTTCCAAGGTATGAGGAGCTTTTAGGGGATGGAGAGTGGCTTGGAATGCATTTTAGTTATAAAGTGCAAGAAAGACCCGAAGGACTTGCTCAGGCTTTTATTTTGGGAGAGGACTTTATAGGCAAAGATGGAGTCTCTTTAGTTTTGGGAGATAATATCTTTTATGGTCAAGGTTTCACTCCCGTTTTGCAGAAAGCTTACGAGAGGGATAAGGGTGCCACCGTTTTTGCCTATAAAGTGAAGGATCCGGAGAGATTCGGAGTGGTGGAGTTTGATGAGAATCAAATGGCCATCTCTTTGGAAGAAAAACCTAAAAATCCCAAATCGAATTGGGCCGTTACGGGGCTTTATTTTTATGATAACGATGTGGTTGAAATTGCCAAAAACGTAAAACCTTCTCCAAGGGGAGAGCTTGAGATAACCGATGTAAACAGAGCCTATCTTGAGAGAGGGGATCTTTATGTGGAGATGTTAGGACGCGGTTTTGCGTGGCTTGATACGGGAACTCATGAGAGTTTGCTCGATGCGAGTCAGTTCGTGCAGACTATCGAGGCAAGACAGGGTTATAAGATAGCTTGTCTTGAGGAGATTGCCTTTTATAACGGCTGGATAGGGAAAGAGGATATTTTAAGACTTGCGGAGCCTTTGAAAAAAACGGGTTACGGACAATATCTTATAGATTTGGTGGAAGAAGCATGAAAAGTATACTGATTACGGGCGGAGCCGGTTTCATAGGGAGTAATTTCGTTCCATATTTTTTGGAAAAATATGAGGATTATAAGGTTGTCAATCTCGATCTTTTAACTTATGCTGGAGATTTGAACAACTTAAAAGAGGTGGAGAATCATCCAAGATATGAGTTTATAAAGGGAAATATCTGCAATAGAGAGCTTGTGGAGTATATTTTCGATAAGTTCGATATAAGGGGAGTTATCCATTTTGCGGCGGAGAGTCATGTCGATAACTCTATCCAAAATCCGGGAGTGTTTGTAGAGACCAACGTAAACGGAACTTTTACATTGATAGATGTTGCTTATAAAAAATGGATGAAAGAGCCGTTTATTTACAAAAAGGAGTATGAGGGGTGCAGATTTCATCATATCTCTACCGACGAGGTTTACGGAACTTTGGGAGAGACGGGACTTTTTAGAGAAGATACTCCTTATGCTCCAAATTCCCCTTACAGTGCAAGCAAAGCAAGCAGCGATATGATAGTTAGAAGCTATCATCACACTTACGGGATGAATACGATAGTAACCAACTGCTCCAACAACTACGGTCCAAAACAGCATGACGAGAAGCTGATACCCACTATCATAAGAAACGCTCTTAAAAACAATCCGATACCGATCTACGGAGACGGACAGAATATCAGAGATTGGCTTTATGTCTTGGATCACTGCAAAGGGATAGATCTTGCGTTTCATAAAGGAAAAAGCGGAGAGACTTACAATATAGGCGGAAGGAACGAGAGAAACAATCTCTATATAGCCGGAAAAATTTGTGAAATACTTGATGAACTCAAACCAAGAAGTGACGGCAAAAGTTACAAAGAACTCATTACTTTCGTAAAAGATAGGCCGGGGCATGATAGAAGGTACGCGATAGATGCTACCAAAATAGAAAACGAGCTTAGGTGGAGAGCGGATGAAAATTTCGAAAGCGGGATAGTAAAAACCGTAAAATGGTATATAAGGAAATATGATGGAAAATAAGAAGCCTTATATTTCGGTTGTTACTCCGGTTTACGGATGCGGGAGCGTTCTTGAAAAGCTTTATGAGAGGCTTGTAAAGAGTCTCTCTCAAATTACTGATGATTTTGAGATCATCATGGTAAACGACAGTAGTCCCGATGATGCTTGGATAGTGATAGAGCAGCTTGCCGCAAGGGATCCGAGAGTCAAGGGAATAAATCTCTCTCGAAATTTCGGACAGCATTTTGCCATAACCGCGGGGCTTGATTTTGTCAAAGGGCAATGGATAGTGGTGATGGACTGTGATCTTCAAGATCAGCCCGAAGAGATTATCAAACTATACAATAAAGCAAAAGAGGGATATGACGTAGTCTTTGGAAGAAGGGCCGATAGGAAAGATAGTTTTTTTAAGAAGCTCGGATCAAAGCTATTTTATATGGTTTATGACTACTTTACCGATACTTCAAATAAATCCCAAACGGCGAATTTCGGAATCTTCTCAAGAAAAGTGATAGAAAACTACAAAAGAATGAGAGAGCACAATAGAACTTTTCCTCTTTTTATCAGATGGATAGGTTTCAAAACAGCCGAGATCGATATAGAGCATGCTCCGAGACTTGAGGGAAAATCAAGCTACAATCTAAAAAGACTCTTTTGGCTGGCGTTTGATAGTATCATAGCTCAATCCAACAAACCTTTAAGGCTCTCTGTAGGGTTTGGATTCATTATGACTTTTCTCTCTATGATTTACGGAATTTGGCAGATTATTAAATATTTTATTTGGGGTGTGCCGGTTCCGGGATGGACGAGCGTAATCGTATCCATCTACTTTATAGGAGGGCTTTTGTTTGCCAATCTCGGAATTTTGGGAATTTATATAGGCAAGATTTTTAACGAAACCAAAAACAGACCTCTTTATATCGTAGATAAAACGACATGGCTTAGCGAAGAGGAGCTCTATCCTCCCAAAGATATGACGGCTCAAAATAGAATTTGATAGGATTTTTAAGATGGGATATTTGTATATTTTCGGGACTATATTTTTCACGGTTTACGGACAGCTTGTTTTGAAATGGAGAATTAGCCAGTATGGGCAGCTTCCTGACGGCGGAGTAGTGGATAAGGTGGTGTTTCTTTTGAAACTGCTTTTGGATCCTTTCGTATTTTCCGGGTTTGCTTCCGCTTTCATCGCATCTTTGTTTTGGATGGCGGCGATGACGAAATTTGATGTAAGTTACGCTTATCCGTTTATGAGTCTGTCGTTTGTTTTGGTTTTTTTGTTTGCGGCTTTGCTTTTTAAGGAACCGGTAACTATCTATAAAATAGCGGGGCTTATTTTGATAGTTGCGGGTATTTTCATATCGAGCCGGTCGGCTTGAGATTTTAGGAGTGTGGGATGATACCTTTCAATATTCCTCCCGTTACGGGCGAAGAGGAAAAATATCTAAAAGAGGTTTTTGAAAACGGGAAATTTTCGGGAGACGGACCTTTTACCAAAAAGTGTAATGCGTGGTTTGAAGAGGAGTTTAGAGCTAAAAAGGCGCTTTTAACCACCTCTTGCACTCACGCTTTGGAGATGGCGTCACTTCTTTGCGAGATAAAAGAGGGTGATGAAGTTATAATGCCAAGCTATACTTTCGTATCCACCGCAAACGCTTTTGCACTTAGGGGTGCTAAGATAGTTTTTGTAGATATCTGCCCCGATACGATGAATATCGATGAAAATCTTATAGAAAACGCCATAACCGATAAAACCAAAGCGATAGTTCCCGTCCATTATGCCGGTGTTTCGTGCGAGATGGATAAAATAAACGAGATAGCCAAAAAGCATAATCTTTTTGTTGTAGAAGATGCGGCGCAAGGGGTTATGGCCAAATATAAAGGCAGAGCTCTTGGAACTTTGAGCGATATCGGATGCTATAGTTTTCACGAGACGAAAAACTATCAGTGCGGAGAGGGCGGAGCGATAATTGTAAATAGAGACTCTTTTATAGAAAGAAGCGAAATCATAAGAGAAAAGGGAACAAACAGAAGCAAATTTTTAAGAGGGCAGGTGGATAAATATACATGGGTCGATATCGGTTCAAGCTATCTTCCAAGCGAACTAAACGCCGCTTTTCTTTACGCTCAGCTTTTGCATGCAAAAGAGATAAACGAAGATAGATTAAGAAGCTGGGATATTTACTATAAAGAGCTTTCGGACTTGCAAAAGGAGGGATTTCTGACTCTTCCTACTGTGCCAGAGGAGTGTGAGCATAACGCACATATGTTTTATATAAAAGTTAAAGATATAGAAGAAAGAAGCAAACTTATAGAGTTTTTGAAAAAAAGAGATATATTTGCGGTTTTTCATTATGTGCCTTTGCATAGTTCGGAAGCCGGAAGAAAGTTTGGCGAATTTAGGGGAGAAGATAGATATACTACCAAAGAGAGCGAGAGGCTTCTTAGACTTCCTATGTATTACGGGCTTAAAGAGGCGGATATTTTTAAAGTTTGCGATAGTGTTAGAGAGTTTTTTAAGGGTGTTTGATGAAAAATAGAGATGTTTGGCTTTATACGGGTGTTTGGGCTATTATAGCTCTCTTTTATCTCTATCCCTATTTTGCGACTTTTGCTACGATAGGTTATAGCGATATTCCGCCGCTTTTTGATTCGGATCTTTATCTTTATATGAATTTTTCTCTTCTTCCGATCTCTCCTGAGGGTACTATTACGAGTCCTTGGTACGGAGATACGATAAATGCCGCTGCGTGGGCTTATAGGAAATTTGATCTGTCATTTATAGTTTTTAGAGCTATTTCCACTCTGTGTGGTGGGGATTTGACTCTAACCATGATAGTTTGGACTCTTTTTTGGGTTAGTGTCATATTCGTAGCGGCTCTTTGGCTCTTTCGCGAGATTGCCGGAAGGGAGAGGAGGTTTTTGATAGTTTTCGGGCTTTTGTTTTTGTTTTTGATGAGAGTTCCGGAGCTCTCAAGCATCGTAAAGATGTGGTTATCTTTGCCTACAATCGATGAGAAGATTGTTGTAAATCTGACTTTTAGCAGAGCGTTTTTCCCTCAAGCTTCTGTTGTATTTTTGTTTTTATATATCTACTTTTTGATAAAGGTTTTGAAAGAGAGCAAATTTTCTTTGTGGGCCGTTTTGGCGGTGGTTCAATTTCTGGCTTTGAAGACATTTCCTTATCTTTTGATGATCTTGGCTTTTGCCACTTTTTTGGCGATTGTTTTTGTCTTTTTTACTCAAAGAGAGAAGCTTAAGATATCTCATGTTCTTTTTTACGCTCTTTTGTGCGGAGTTTTGGATCTTGGATATCTGATACTTACGGGGCAGACTGAAAGTGCCGGAATGAAGACGGCTATTATCGATGTGGATTTTTCAAGACTTAAATACTTTTTCAAAGGCTCTATGATTTTGGCGATAATTTTAACTGCCGCCATAGCCTTTTTGAAGCCGAAAAGCTCGTATGAGTCTAAAATAGCCGTTTTGTCTTTGGGACTTAGCTATATTGCTATGA
Source organism: Campylobacterota bacterium (assembly GCA_013154075.1). Classification (GTDB taxonomy): domain Bacteria; phylum Campylobacterota; class Campylobacteria; order Campylobacterales; family JAADDG01; genus JAADDG01. Next base: position 12,728 of record JAADDG010000016.1, read on the forward strand.
CATTGTCTCACGCTTTCTTCTCTCCTGCGTTGCAGATAGAAAATCATATCTACTATTTTGCTTCGGCTATTTTTGCGATAGAGATATTTTATCTTTTGGCTCAGATAGATAGTTATCTCACTGTTTCTGAGAAAATAAAAAAAGCGGTGGGGTATGCGGCTATAATTTTTATTTTGATAGAGGGTGCTTTAGCCTCTCAGTCTCACTATAAAAGATATTATGCCGAAAATTCAATAAATTATGAAGTTTATAACGAGCTTAAAAAGATAGGGTGCGATAAGGATACTCTGATAATCACTCCTACTTTCGTGCCATCTCTAATTTCTCCTATAAGTTTCGCTTTGAAATGTAAAGCGGAGATTTTATATCATCCCGACGCTCATTTCCTATCATCCAAAGAGAGAGGCAAAGATCCGCATAAAATAAGGCAAGCTATCTATTATTATCTGATGGGAAAAGATGAAGAGTGGATAAGAGACGTGTGGGATCCGAAGACTGATTGGAGAGTACAATACGATCTTGTAATCCCGGCTCTTAGACTCTATCTTAGGGATAAAAACAGAGAGAGGTTTTTGAGGGAGAAAGAGGAGGAGATGGAGTTTTATTATAAAACTTATGTGGAGGATGAAGGGGCTTTGCATAAATTTTTTGGAAAGTATAAGAAAATCGTCGTGGTTGATTTCAAAAAAGATCCGTTTTTTAAAGAGGATAGATTAGATAGCGTAATGAAGATGAGATCAAAAGAACAAACCGATAGGATGAATTTTTATGTCATGGAGCCAAGATAGTTTTTTGATCGATATATCCAAAGTCAAGGGTAAAAAGCTCGTTTTAGTTTCTGCTATCGAGACTCTAAGGAGAGAGGGGCTTTTTAGCCTCTTTCAAAAGTTTGTAAGAACTCTCTTTTTTAGGATAAAAGGGGTCGATTTTTCTCCTCAAAATCTTCACGATCTTCAGATCGAAAGTAAATTCAAACAAAATGCGAGTGTTTGCAATCATATTTTGGATAAAAGTTTTGATGAGATTTTAAAAAAGCTTAAAAATTATGATCCTTTGATAACGGATGGTGTTTTTGTAGATTATGGCAGTGGGAAGGGAAAGACTCTCTATAAAGCTTCAAAGTTTGGCTTTAGAGAAGTAATCGGGGTGGAGTTTGCAAAGGAGCTTTATGAGATAAGTGAAAGCAATCTAAAAAAGCTTGGGATTAAAAACGCAAAGACTATCCATTTGGACGCTACGCTTTTTACTCCGCCGAAAGATGCAAGAGTTCTGTTTTTTCATAATCCGTTTGATGAGAAGGTATTTGAGAAGGTTTTGGACAATATAGAAAGAAGCGAGTTTGAAAAAGATCTCTATATCGTTTATCACTATCCGCTTTGTAAAGAGGTTTTTGAAAAAAGAGATAGATTTTTGCCGCTTGAAGAGTTTATCTCCCCAACGTCGGGGGAGAGGAGTTATTTTTATTTGTTGAGAGTTAAATGATTTCTGTATAATTTATCTTTGAAGCCTGCTTTTTGATCTTTGATATATTTAGTTGCATCTATATCTTTGAAACTCTCTAAAGGCTCTAAGTTTTGTAAAAAATCTTTTAAAGACTCTTTTTTATAATTTTTTATCTCTTTTTTGATGCTTCTTCTTATAAACTCGGATATGGATATATTTAGTTTATTAGCTATTTCTTTGAGCTCTTTTAGTGTTTAGGTTTCAAAATAGATTTGTGTTCTTTGCATTTTAACTCCTTTTTATACATTACATAACATATCAACTTTAAAGTAAATTTAATAGTCTAAGTATTCTTAGAAATTTTTACAAACTTGAAAGATGATTTTTTATGCTATAATACAGTAATACAACAATACTAAATGAAAGGTTTGATATGGTTGCTACTGTTAGACTTGATGAAAATTTGGAAAATAAATTAAATAATTTGGCTAAAATCCTTAATAAAAAAAAGAGTGATGTTGTAAGGGAAGCGATAAATTATTATGCGAAAGCCGTTGAAAATGAAAAAAAATCTCGTATTGCAAAAGCGGTGGAAAAGACGAAAGTAAAAGATTTTGAAATATATAAAGAGTATGAAGGGACACTAAATGACTCTCTGTAAAGGAGATATTTGGTTAGTTAATTTAAATCCCGTCAAAAAGAATAATGAGATGGGAAAAATAAGACCGGCCGTTATTTTCCAAAATAATGAATTAATTCAAAATAATTATCCAACTACCATCATAATTCCTCTTTCAACTTTTCTTATAGACGATGCCGAACCCATTAGAATGAGAATAACAAAAAGAGACAGCTTAGAAAAAGATTCTGATATAGTTTTAACTCAGATTAGAGCTATTGATAATTCGAGATTTGTAAAAAAAATAGCTTCTTTAACAAATAATGAGATGCAAAAACTAAAACAACTTTTTGATGAGATAGTAGGATAAAAATATATTTAAAACTATCTTTTAAAAGAATATCATTATAGAGAGGCTGTTAGATTTGGAGATGTAGAATATCTTACAATAGATGATTTTGTTATTTGAAATAATAATCTATTTTAGGGCGCGATTTTCCGCGCTCTAATGTCAGTATTTTTTACATCTAAACATCTTAAATCTCTCTCCCATGAATGCGGGATCGATTAGTACTTTCGCTCTATTTAGTTCGTTGAAGTAGGTTTTTTCATCCACATTTTTTCTAAGCATATCCAAAAGCTCTATCAATCCAAATTCGGTTAAGGCCGTTATTTGGCTTTTAAATTCCAAATCTTTAGCCCCTTGATCTTGAAAACAGTCCATCAGATGTTGGAAATGTACATCGTAGGTGATATCCGATTTTTTAAATAGTGTTTTTAAAGAGACATTTTTATCGATATTTTCATCTCTTGCAAATTTTGTGAGAGCGAAAAACGGATATACTTGATGTTTGCTATAAATTCTTAGAGATATATCTCCTCTTGCAAATTTTTCTCCATAATCGAAAGTTATAAATTCATATTTTTCTATAGCATTAGTTAAATCTTTTGCAAATTCTTCATATCCTATTGCGATTTCTCCCGTTTTTATGCCATATTTTTTTGATATTTTCGTACAGTATTCGTCCATTTCTCTAAATTCAAGCTCGAAATTCTCATCTATATAGAGCTGTTTTTCGTCTTTTATCACTTCGCATTTGAAAGCGTCAAAAATTTCGTTTGATATCACGAAAGCCTCATTTAGTTCCATCTCGTAGAAGGATTTGAAATGTTTTAGTTTTATGGCGTCTCCAAAAGATTGTTTAAAATACTCTTTTTGGGCTTTTATATTCTCCTCTTGCGGTTCCAAGATAGCGAAAGTCAAAGTTTTCAATAGCTGAGGCTTTAGCGTGTAGATAAACTGAATGATATCTGCAAGCAGATATCCTTGATGGGCTCCTACTTCGAGTATGTATGAATTTGGGGATAAAAATCCCTCTTCTACGCTTTTTAGAAATCTTTTTGCTATCGAACCGCCGAAAAACATACTGCTGCTTACGGCGGTATAGAAATCTCCTTTTTTCCCTATCTCTCTAAATCTGGCATAATATCCGTTCGGCGCATAGAGCCACTCTTGCATAAAATCGCTAAATTTTCTAAAAGCCATTAAGAAGCTACCTTTTTAAATACTTCCGTAAGTCTCTCAAAACCTTTATCTATTTCATCTTTTGTGATGGTTAGAGGCGGCAGGAATCTAAGAGTGTTTCTTCCCGCTTTCAAGACCAAGACACCGTTTTTGAAAGCTTCGTTTATAAGGGAGCTTAAAATATCTCCGTCTTTGATTCTAAGTCCTCTCATGAAGCCTATCCCAACTTCCTTTAGAACAATTGAGTTAAATTTTTTGGCTAAAGCTTTGGTTTTCTCTTCGAAGTATATAAATCTCTCGTCAAGTCTGCCTGAGTCTTTCTCTTCCTGCAAGATGTCCAAAACTTCATTTGCCGCGGAAGTTACGAGATAGTTGCCTCCGAAAGTGCTTCCGTGATCTCCGGGTTTGAAGATATCTTTGAGGTTTGTCATTATGGCGCCTATCGGCACTCCTCCTCCAAGTCCTTTGGCCAAAGTGATGATATCGGGCTCTATTTCATACAGATTGGAAGCCAAAAGCTCTCCGGTTCTAAAAATACCGGTTTGTACTTCGTCTATTATCAAAAGTATATCTTTCTCTTTTAGAAATTTCTCAAGCTCTTTTACTTTTTGCTTCTCTTGCGGTTCTACTCCTCCCTCTCCCTGTATCAACTCTATCATTACCGCTATCGTCTTTTCGTCGCAAAGAGAAGGTATTTGATCTATATCTTTTGCATATACGAATCCGTCCGGAAAGGGGCCGAAATAGTTGTGCATCTTCTCTTGTCCCGTAGCCTTCAAAGCGGTTATGGTTCTTCCGTGAAAGGAGTTTTCTAAAGTGATTATTTTGTATCTTTTGGGTTCTCCTTCCACTTCTCCATATTTTCGGGCTATTTTGATAGCTCCCTCATTCGCTTCGGCTCCGCTGTTTGCAAAAAAGCATCTCATATCGTATCCGCTTCTTTCTACGAGTTTTTTGGCCAATATCGCTTGAGGTTCTATTAGATATAGGTTTGAGATGTGGATTATGTTTTTGGCGCTTTTGCAAATTGCGTTTGCAACTCTTTCGTTTGCGTGTCCGACACTTACTACGCCTATACCGCTTGTAAAATCTATATAATCTTTTCCCTCTTCGTCAAAAACCGTTGCGTTTTTGCCTTTCTTGAAATTTACGTAATTTCTGGCGTAGGAGTGCAAAATATAGGTTTGATCCATCTCTTTTAGAGTCATTTTCGGCCTTTTTGTTTTTTTATTGAGATTATAGCAAAAAGAGTGTGATAAAATTAGGTAAAGAAGTTTTTATATAAAAGGATTGTTATGAAAAAAGGTAAGAAAATTTCTTTGGTATTAGGAAGCGGAGGAGCGAGAGGCTATGCTCATATAGGAGTAATAGAGGAGCTTACCAAAAGAGGATATGAGATAGTCTCTATTAGCGGATCCTCTATGGGGGCTTTGATAGGAGGACTTTACGCCTGCGGAAAGCTTGATCTTTATAAAGAGTGGGTTTTGGATTTGGATGCTTTGGATGTGGCTTCACTGCTTGATATATCGTGGGATCTTAGGGGGTTTATAGGCGGTGAGAAGGTTTTGAACAAACTCTCTCAAATAGTGGGGAAACAAAATATTGAAGATCTTCCCATTAAATTTACGGCAGTTGCGACGAATCTCAAGACAAACAAAGAGGTTTGGTTTCAAGAGGGAGATCTTTTGAAAGCGATTAGAGCTTCGATATCGATTCCTACTTTTTTTACACCGGTGGAGATGAATGGAATGCTTTTGGTGGATGGAGGAGTGCTAAATCCTTTGCCCGTAGCTCCTACGATGTCGGATCATACCGATATGACGATAGCGGTAAATCTCTATGCGGATGTGCCCAAACCGAAAATAGAGCTTTCAAAAGATGAGGAGGAGAAACAGAGCAAGTTTGAACAGATTTTGAATGATTTTTTGCAAAAGGCTCAAAGTTTTATGAATTTTTCCAAAGAGGACAAAGAGAGCTATCATGTGTTTGATATCATGCATATGAGTTTTGAATGTATCCAAAATACTATGATTAGATATAGGTTGTCGGGTTACTATCCTGATTATATTATAGAAATCTCAAGAGATGTGTGCGGAGCGTATGATTTTTATAAGGCTTATGAAGTTATAGAGGCGGGAAGAGTGGCGGCAAGAGAAGCTCTTAAAAATATGGAAAATAAAAATATATGATTTTTTTTATCTTTTTGCTAAAATTCCCATAGAAAATTTTCAAAAGGATCGATATGAAACTATCTTCACGCATTAACTCT
>JAADDG010000182.1 GCA_013154075.1 Campylobacterota bacterium
ATATCCTCTATCTCTTCATCGATTTGTGCAATCTTGTTTTTCAAAGACTCCTCTTCCGCACTAAGATCGTTCCACTCTTTTTTGATAGCCTCTATTCTTGGAGTAAAGTCGTCTATCTCTTTATTGATCTTGGAAAGTTCAACCAACTGCTCTAAATACTTATTCATCTATTTTTATCCTTTTATGAGATGTAGGTAAAAGGGTTTTTTGAATTCGTGATTATAACCTTTACGGGCAAATTTTGCAACTCTTTAAAAAGAGCGTCGGCAAAATATTTCTCACTCTCAAAATGACCGATATCTATCAAAGATATTTTATTCTCTTTGGCTTCCAACGCCTGATGATATTTGATATCTCCCGTTAAAAAACAGTCGCTTTTTATATATTTTATAAGTTCTCCGCCGCTTCCTGTGGTAATCGTAGCGGTATTTACAAAATTATTTGCCTTAACGACTCTAAGGCTCTCAAGATCCAATTTTTTTGCAACACTTTTTGCAAAATCTTCAAAAGCTTCGTTAACCTCAAAAGTACAAAAATAATCCTCCACAGATACGATCAAATCGTATCCCAATATCTCTCTAACCACATACTTATTTAGATGAGTCTTATCGAAATTGGTATGCATCGATATCAAAGAGATATTCTTCTCTACCATTCTTTTTATTATATTTACGGGGTATTTCGAATAGTCGAACTTTTTTATACCTTTGAAAATAAGAGGGTGATGAGTGATCAATAGAGAATCGCTCTCTAAATCTTCTATCAAAGAGGAATCTATATCGATACTAAGATAGATATTTTTTATCTCTTTTTCTATATCTCCTACCAAAAAGCCGCTGTTATCCCACTCCTCTTGCAATTCAAAAGGCGAAACTCTATTTAAAATATCATAAATTTCGGCTATTTTCATCACTAACCTCTTTATATTTCAAAGCGCAACCCTTAGCAAGCTCCCTGATTTTTAGAATATAGTTTTGCCTCTCAGTAACGGATATCGCCTTTCTGGCATCTAAGACATTAAAGATATGAGAAGCGAGCATACAATAATCGTATGCGGGCAAAGGAAGATCGTGTTCAAGAGCTCTTTTGCATTCGTTTTGCATATCCTCAAAATGTTTAAAGAGCATAGAGACATCGGCTACTTCAAAGTTGTATTTACTAAATTCGTACTCACCTTCCAAATGCACGTCTTTATAAGTCGTTTTTCCTCTATCTCCATCGTTCCAAACGATATCGAAAACGGAATCCACCTCTTGCAGATACATAGCAAGCCTTTCGGTTCCGTACGTTATCTCCACGGAAACCGGATCGCACTCTATACCGCCCACCTGCTGAAAATAGGTAAATTGAGTAACTTCCATCCCATCAAGCCAAACTTCCCATCCAAGCCCCCAGGCTCCGAGAGTCGGAGACTCCCAGTTATCTTCTACGAATCTTATGTCGTGCTCTTTTAGATTAAGTCCCAAATACTCCAAGCTTTTTAAATAGAGCTCTTGAATATTATCGGGAGAGGGTTTTATCAAAACCTGAAACTGATAATAGCTTCCGAGACGGTTCGGATTCTCTCCATATCTTCCGTCAGTAGGTCTTCTCGAGGGAGCTACGTAAGCGGTAGCCCAAGGCTTGGAATCGATACTCTTTAAGAAGGTGGCCGGATGGAAAGTCCCGGCACCCGCGGGAATATCGTAAGGCTGAACGATAACGCACCCTTGCTTCGCCCAATACTCTTGAAGTTTCAGTAAAAGCTCGCTAAAAGTTATCAAATCTATTCCTTAAAACTTAATTTAACTGATTCCCAGTTCTTTATTGATTTTGTTTTGATCGAAACCGCAAATCCATCTGCTGCCTATCAAAACCACGGGAACGCCTCTGCATCCGTGTCTCTCACAGTCTCTTGCCGCGGCTTGATCTCTGCTTATATCTATCTCTTTGAATCTGATCCCTTTGGCCTTGAAATAGTTTTTGGCTTTTACACACCAATGGCATCCGGGACCGGTAAAAAGAACGACTCTTTTTTGTCTTTTCTTCTCTTCAGCCATATTAGCTCCTTTTTGCGAAAGTTTCTATGGTTTTATTCCACATAAGTTTATATTTTCTTCTGGTAAACTCAAGCTCTTCTTGAGTCTGTTTCAATTGTTCGGTTAAAGTTTCAATAGTTTTTCTATCTTCTTCGTAAAGCTCTTGAAGTGACTTTAGAGTCTCTTTCAAAAATTCATTTTCACTCTTCAAAGCCTCTATGGCCTCATCCTTAGCCTCCACCACCTCTTCATGCATATTCATCAAAGAATCGATCGTCTTTTCTAAAGCTTCAGATCCTATGAGAGTCGGAGCGAGAGGCTCGTTCATATCAAAAACGATCTTGTTTACTTTGGGAATTAGGGAAGTTGCGCTTTTTGCCGCTTCTATCAAAATTTTGCCATCTTCCTCTTTATAAACGAGTTTGTCTCTATCGACCATATCCTTTACGGTCTCGACATCGAGATTGGAAATCTTCGCAAACTCCTCTAATTCCACCCAATGCATTTTATAGCCTTACTTCTATCTCTGCCGAATCGGTTTCAACTTTTTTGGCTTTTAGAATTCTATCCTCTTGAAGTTTCACTTTCAAATCCTCATCTTCCAAAGCCAAAATCTGCATAGCAAGATATGCGCTGTTTACGGCTCCCGCTTTGCCTATGGCTACGGTAGCTACCGGCATTCCCGAAGGCATCTGAACGGTAGATAGCATAGCATCCATTCCGTCCATCGCTCCGCCTTTCATCGGAACACCTATTACCGGCTTGATCGTCAAAGCCGCTACGGCTCCCGCCAAATGAGCGGCCATTCCGGCAGCGCAGATAAAAACCTGAGCTCCCTTCTCTTCCGCACTTTTTACGTAAGCGTGAGTTCTCTCCGGACTTCTATGAGCCGAAGATATGATAATCTCATACAAAACTCCGAATTTCTCCAAAGTTTTCGCACACTCTTTCATAACCTCATAATCGCTTTTACTACCTATAATAATGGAGACGAATTTCATAAAACAGCCCTTTTGAGTTTTTAAATCGGTTATTTATTTTCTAAAAAACGTATAAGAAGGCAGTTTACAGGGTAGTTTTATAGGGTTGGTGTTACCGCTGTGAACCGCGGTTAGAATTTTACCATTTTTTGTTTCAATTTTATTTAATTTTATAAAATATCTATCCTCTTTTTTATAAATAGAGCCTATATCGTTTGAACACTCTTTAATTTCCTTCCCAACCGGTATCACTATCTCATACTCGATATTTGGCTCCACTTTGTCTTTTGCGAAAAAATACTCTCCGCTTTCATCTATCAAAGCATATACCTGTTTCTCTCCGTCAGAGATGGAGCTGTCAAGCTTTTGGGTGTTTAATTTCTCATAGGGTCTATGCACGAGATACCCGTCGGTAAATCCCCTATGCTTGGTAGTCAAGAGCTCTTTGTAGTATTTATCGGGATCGAATCTACCCGCATAATAATCCTCTATCGCCTCTTTGTAAACTTTAGTAGTTATTCCCACATAATAAGGGCTTTTGGTTCTTCCCTCTATCTTTAGCGAATCCACAACTCCGCTTTTTAAAATCTCGTCAAGATGCATGGATAGATTCAAATCTTTGGCATTCATTATGAAAGTGCCGTTTTCATCCTCTTCTATCTTCATCATAACGCCGCTTTCTTCGTTCTCGGCATAAAGAGTATAAGGAAATCTGCAATCGTTTGCGCAACTTCCCCTGTTTGGAACTCTTCCGCTTTGAAGAGAGCTTATCAAACATCTTCCGCTATAGGCAAAACACATAGAGCCGTGTACGAAAATCTCTATCTCAAGATCCGGAAGTCTCTTTTTGATCTCTTCCAAATCCCTCAAAGAGATCTCTCTTGCGGCGATTATTCGACTAACTCCCATTTCGTAAAAGACTTCTGCATCCAAATAATTTAGTACGTTTGCTTGAGTGGAGAGATGAAGAGGAATATTTGGAGCTACTTTTTTAGATAGTTTGATAACTCCGGGAGTGGAGACGATAAAGGCATCCGGATTTAGATCCCTCATCCTCTCGATATGTTTTTCCAAAAGTTTCAATTGATTGTTAAAAGGAAATCCGTTTATCGTTACATAGACTTTTTTGCCCAATTTATGGGCATACTTTATCCCCTCTTCAAAACTTTCGTAAGTAAACTCTTTTCCCGATCTAATTCTAAGAGAAAAATGACTGACGCCGCCGTAAACGGCGTCCGCTCCGTAAGTTAAAGCTATTTTTAGTTTTTCAAGATTTCCGGCAGGCGCAAGAAGTTCTACTCTGTTATTCATCCTCTA
>JAADDG010000180.1 GCA_013154075.1 Campylobacterota bacterium
CAAAATAAATTAACTCCTAAAAATAAAATATATATAAAAAAGCTCATTTTTGATAAAATATGCAAAATAAATTAAATATACTTAAAATATTTATCCTCAGAAAATAATATTTTCTATTTAACATTAAATCTTAAAGGCAAACTATGCAAAAACTTTTGCAAAATAAAAAAATCGTAAAATATATAGTAACTCTTCAAGAAGCCTACAGCGCCGTAATACCCTATTTTCTACTATTGTCATTTTTCATTCTTCTTAGATTCCTAATAGAACAGTTTAATATATCCGTTCCGGCAATCTCTTTGGAGAGTTTAAAACACACGATAACGCTTATGCAAAGAGGAGCTCCCTTAATCATAACCGTATCCATATCCTATTTTCTTGCCATAAGATTGAAAGTTTGCGAAATTATTGCGATAACACTATCTTTAGCCACCCTTTTTACGATCATTTATCTAAAAACGCTATCGGTTCCTATAGAGATTCCTCCCAATTTCTCTCCGCTTGCTTTAATAAATCCGATAATCTCCACATTTTTTCTATATCTGTTATACCCATATTTCACCTTGAATCTACCCGAAAGCGACGAGAACAAACACGTATATAGATTTTTTAACTATCTGTTTGTTTTTGTAGTCTCATATCTTACAACGATCTTTTTGTATATAATCGCCGATATAATCATAAATACTCTATACCAATATATAGTTCATCTAAAATTAAATATCCCAAACTTCATACTCTACCTTCTTAGAGATCTCACCATTCAGATATATTGGTTTTTCGGAATACACGGATCTCGTACGGTAAACGCGATTTTCGGCAAAGATATTTTAAGCGAATATATAGTCGATCATCTAACTTACGGAGATTTCAACAGACTTTTTGTGGTGATAGGAGGTGCGGGAGTCGGCATAGCACTTTTAATCTCCATGCTTTTATACATAAAAGACAAATCTTATAGGATAATAACGAAAATCTCCGTTCCTTTCGTAATTTTCAACATAAATACCCTTCTAATCTACGCTTTGGTGGTATTCAATCGATTTTTATTGATTCCTTTCATTTTCCTGCCCATATTAAATATTCTCGTAGCATACGGAGCAATCAAACTATTTAATATATCTTTCAACGATCAGACTCTCGTATGGATGACTCCGGTTTTTGTGGACGGATATATAAAAACCGGCGGAGATATAAAAATATGGTTGCTTCAGGCCTTTTTGATAACGATGGATACTATGGTTTATATCTATTTTGTTAAAAAATATCAAAAAGCCAAAGATTTGGAAAACAAAGCCGACATTCTCAAAAAAAATCTCGAAATAGAAAAAGAGATAAGATCCAAAATGTACGTAAAAGCCTACACCGCCCAAAAAGAGATCATAGAAGCCGATGCCAAACTTGGAAAAATCTTGGAAAATTTAACCAAAAACAACCTCTATGTTTACTATCAACCCAAAATAACTCTGCATAATCTAACCTGCAACAAATTCGAAGCTCTCCTTAGATACGAACAAAACGGAAAAATAATAGGACCCATATTTTTAGACGCAGTGGAGAAAGCGGGACTCGCTCCCATAATAGATATTTGGGTTGCAAAGAGAGTGAAAAAAGATATGGATCTTTGGGAAAAAGAGGGATTTCATCCTCAAATAAGTATCAATCTTCATCCCGACACCATAACAAGTAACGACTCGATAAATAAAATAATAGAGATTTTAAAAGGTAAAGATATAATATTCGAAATTATAGAGAGAAGCTTTCTAAAGGGAAGCAACGCTTTGCAAAATCTAAACAGATTGCAAAAAGAGGGATTTTCGATAGCCATAGACGATTTTGGAACCGGTTATTCGAGTCTTCAAACGCTTGTCAAATTAAACGTAGAAGAGCTGAAATTCGATAAATCCATCATAGATATCATCGAAACCCAAAAAGGCGAAATCATCTGCAAAAACATAACGACAATCTGCCACAACATAGGATCGAAAGTGGTGGCCGAAGGTGTGGAGAGAGAAAATCAAGTGAAAATTTTAAAAAGTATAGATATAGATTTCATACAAGGATTTTACTACTCAAAAGCTTTGCCGTTTAATGAAATCATACCTTTTGTAAAAGAATTTGAAAAAAGTGCCCAAAAAGAGATTCAGACAGCAACTATTTGACAAAAAAAGCCAAAAAGAAGAGAAAAAATTTTAATTGTGATTTAACGCTTACTTGGATATCATATCGCTTATGGACGATATAAAAAGAGCGTCTCTTTTAAAAGAGCTCTATATTTACAAATCTTTAGGTTACGAATATTTCAAGGATATAACCGTTTTGATGAAAAATACCGAACAATTTCTAAATCTTCCCGACGATTGGGAAGAGCTTAAAAGAATGGTTTTAAACTGCAGGCTGTGCCAGCTTTCCAAAACCAGAAAAAACGTGGTTTTCGGAGAGGGTGACATTCATGCGAAAGTGATGTTTATAGGAGAGGGACCGGGAGCCACGGAGGATGAGACGGGAAGACCGTTTGTAGGCAGAGCGGGACAGCTTCTAACCAAAATAATAGAAAACGTCTTGGAGTTAAAAAGAGAGCAAGTTTACATAGCCAACATCGTAAAATGCCGCCCTCCGAACAACAGAGTCCCTCTTCCACAAGAGGTTAGAATGTGCAAACCTTTTCTTTTGAAACAAATAGAGCTTATTTCTCCGAAAATCATCGTAGCGTTAGGTTCCACAAGCTACAGACATCTAACCGGAGATAACAAAACACCGATATCTAAAATAAGAGGAGAGATCTTGGATTTTAACGGCATAAAACTGATACCCACTTTCCACCCAAGTTTCCTGCTTAGAAATCCGTCCGCTAAAAAAGACGTCTATCAAGATATGCTAAAAGTAAAAGCGATGCTATGAAAAAGATAATAATTTTTATACTGATAGCCACATCCCTCTTTGGCGTAGGTAAAAAGTTAAATACGGCCATTCCGCCGGCTAAAAATATCGTTATAGATATAGATCCCTTCGAGTGCTCTGCGGCCTGTTTGCAAAACTATCTAAAACAAGGTCTTGTTTTTTCTTTTTTGGCCAAAGCTAAAGAGAGCGAAGAGTTCAAAGAGAGATATCTAAGCTTGGCTTCCATTTTAAACATACAAAAAGAGCAAAAAGGTTTCGGCGAAGCTTTGGTGGATGAAAACAATCTAAACGAAAGCGGATTCGACTACTCCAAAAAAGGCTCTTATGCAAAAATTGCCCTTTTGGTACCTCAAAAAGTGATAGGAAAATATACCCTATCCATATCGAAATCGGCTCTTGCATACCTTATCTTTAGAAACGGAGATTTCGATTTTGAGGTATTCAATTGCCAAGACGAGGAAGAAAGCTCAATTTTAAACTCTCTAAAAGAGATAAAAGAGAAAGGCTACAAATACGTAATAGCGGCCATGACCCAAAAAGGGGCCAAAATAATCGCTCTAAACGAAAGAGATCTCCAAATCTATATCCCTACCGTAAACAAAATGGAAGCCTCTTACGCTACAAGCCCCAATATCTATTTCGGAGGTCTTGATTATCTAAAGCAGATAGAGGAACTTTCTCAATTTGCAAACGATAAGATAGTCTATTTCAAAGATATGAGCCCGGTAAGTCAGAAAATAAGCTATTTTGTAAAAGAGCTTTTTAAAGACAAAATAGTTTATGAAGGAGATATAGAGAGCAAAAGCAAAAACTACAAATGGATGATAAAAGGAAACGGCTATTTAAATAACGCTACAATCTTTTTAAATACTCCTTTAATAAAAACCAGCCTTATTCTATCCCAAATGAGATATTACAATATCCGTCCGTATGTAGTTTTATCCACACAGCTAAACTATCATCCCTATCTCTTAAAACTCACTCAATATCCCGATAGAAAAAATATGCTTATAGCAAATTCGGTTTTGGATAGAGATTTCAGACTCACCGATACCAACTCCATTTTGGATAACGACATCAAATTCAATTGGATAAACTATTCCACCTCTTTGGGAATGGATTTCTTTTATACCTCTTTTATAGATCAGACGGGAGATGAAAGAGTTTTTAGCGAAATGCTTCAAGACAATCAGGTAAATTATCAAGTGGAGATTCTAAAACCATCCGTAGCCGAATTTATAGACGTAGAAAACACTCAAACCCAAGCCTCCGAATAAAAAAGTGGCAAAGAGATTCGATCTGATTTTCATAGGCGCGGGAGCGAGCGCCCTCTTTGGCGCCTGCAGATACAAAGATAAAAATATAGCTTTGATAGATAAAAACCCAAAAATAGGAGC
>JAADDG010000023.1 GCA_013154075.1 Campylobacterota bacterium
TATGAAATCTCATCCGATGGCGAAGGATATGAATGAGTCTTTCTAAGAAAATAAAACGTTTTATTACACATCAGTTTATTGCCGTTATTTTGCATAAAGAGGAGTGTCATATTCGTATAGATCTCAAAAAAAACGGCAAGACTCTCAAAGAAAACGAAGTGACTTTCGTACCGGATAAGGATATGAATCTAACCTCCGATATGGAGGAGTTTTTCAAAAACGCTTTGAAACAGTATAAGCATACCTATATAGGAGTGCTGCTGCCGTCTGCGGCTCAAGGGGCCTTTAAGGGGTGTGAAAGCGAGAGATTCAGTACGTTTAATATCGATATAAATAACGTAAAGAGAATCTGTATAGAGGGCTTGTGGAGTGTTTACGCTTCAAATATCGAAATCAATTGGATTAAAAATATTTTCAAGAATGTAGATATTGATTTTATATATTCGCCTTTTGTAATTTTGTATAGCTATATAAAAGAAGAGAAGAAAGAAAAGGGCGCTACTATCTATATTTTGAATGAGGGAAAATCTTTAACTATCATTATTATGAAGGGTGAGAAGTTTTTGTATGGGGCTTTTTTCGATTTGGAGAATAGAAAAGAGGATGTTTTAGAAGAGCTTGAAAAGGAGGGGGATGTAGAAGAGGATTCCATTATTTTGGATGATTTGGAAGCGGATAATATGTTTAAGGAGCTTGAGGATTTGGATGAAATAGCCGACTTTGAGGATCTTGACAATATCACTCCGCCGGATGATTTGGATATAGAGGAGATGCTTGGAGGAGGGCTTATAGAGAGCGAGTATGCAAAAACGATAGTAGACAATATAAAATCTTCAATGAAAGATTTTTATGACAATCCTTTGTATGAGAGCTCCTTTGTGGAGTTTGCTAAAATATATGAGTATGAAAGCGTAGATTATAAAGTCGTGGATTATCTTGAAAATGAGCTTTTATTGGATGTCGAGGTTAAAAAAGTAGATATTTTAAAGAGAATGAACGAACTTAGCGAAGAAGAGATTTTGAAATAATGTATAGTTTTATAGAACCGTATGAGAAGCCGTTAGTAGGATACGTAACTAAAGTATGGTTTTTTTTTACGATTCTAACCGTTTTGATTCTTGTGGGCTTTAATATGATTCTTGAGTATAAGATCAAATCTTTCGGAGAGGATATAGTAAAAAAGGAGAAAGAAAAAGGAAAGTTTATAGTAGAAATTGAAGATTTTAAAAAAAGAATAGAAAATATTCAAAAAGAGAGAGAATTCGCAAATAGCGTGGAAAACTCCAACAAGCTTTTGAAAAAGAGCTTGAAAAACTTTTTCGAACTTATTCCTGAACAAATTACCCTTACTAAATTGATAATGGATAAAGACTCTTTGACTATTTACGGAATAACCCCTTCTAAAGACGTATATAATTTTCTTTTGGCTCCTCCTTTGAAATCGATTTTTTCAAATAGCGAAGTCGATTTTTATTTGCAAAAGGATGGATGGTATAGATTTGTATCTAAAAATGAAAAAGCGGGGAGTGGGGAAAAATAGATGAGAAGATCTTTGGAAGAGGTGAATATCATTCAAATACTTTTAGCCGTTTTGTCCTATCTTGTTTTGATAGGGCTTGTTATTTGGTTTTTTGTAATACCTACTATAAAAATATATAAGATGGAGTATGCGAATTATAGAGAAAATCTAAGATCTTATTACGATATTTTGAATAAGCACGAATCTTTGAAAAGTAGATTGCAAAATTATAGAACAAGTAATGAAAAGATCTTGAAAGCTTTTCAAAATCCTTTCAAAAAGGAGGATTTTAGGAAATTTGCCGAAAAATATTTGGATAATGTGCAAATAGAATTTAAAAGGAGTTTTGCGGAGGACGGGTTTGGAGTGAAGCTTTTTGAAATGAGATATTTATTTAAAGATATCAAATCTTTCTATGATTTCTTTGATGCTTTAAATGAGTATCCTTCCGTAATAAAGCTTGATTTTCCGATAATTTTGGAAAGTTCTCATCCTCCTCTTGTGAAGGGATCTTGGTTTTTTAAAGTTTACGAGAGCAACTCTTCCATTTGACGGCGCTTTTTTGAGTCGTAAAATAGCGATAAAAATTTTTCATTTAATGTTATAATTGGATAGCGGATATGAAAGGAGAAACGATGAGTTTTTATCGTGTTTTTATTAAAAGTATCAGAGATGTTTTGAGTTGGCCGGTTTTGAAGCTGGTTTTGGGAGTGGGAATACCTCTCTTTTTGTTATGGATAGGAATAGGTTTTATTTTTTGGGAGCCTGTTACGGCTTTGACCGCTAAAATCATATCATGGATGCCTTTTTCGGTCGTGAGAGCGAACGGTGCTTTCGTGCTTGCTTTTTTTCTGTGGTTTCAAGCCGTTTTGGTAACGTTCGCTCTTGTGATAGCATTTTTTAACGCTCCTTTGATTCAGTATGTAAAGAAAGAGAATTACGAATCGGTAGTGGTCTCTTTGGTATTGATTATCTCTCTGTTTTGGACTATGGTTGCGTTTTATTATTGGGGAGATATCTATGCGGCGATTACGAGACTTCTAAATTGGCTTCCTTTTCAAACGGTAGATGAGGGGATCGCTTGGTTTTTGGCGGTTTATATCTTTTATAACGGTTTTATCGTATCTTTGTTTTTAATTATTTTATTTTATAGAGAGCCTTTTTTAAGGGCTTTGAAAGAGAGAGATTATGAAGATTACGATATCAAAGAGGTTTCTTTAAAAACCGGTTTTTCTTCAAGAGCTTTTAAAGATTTGCTTACGTTTATAATACTTTCTATTTTACTTTTTCCGCTCTTTTTTGTGCCGGTAGTTAATATTTTGATTCAACTATTTTTATGGTCTTGGCTTATTAAAGATTCTCTATTTTTGAGCGTGGCTTCTTTGTATTGCGAGGAAGAGGGTATCAAAGAGCTTAAAGAGCATAAATATTACCTTTGGACGATAGCTATTTTCGCTTCTTTGCTAAACTTCGTGCCCGTAGTCAATATCCTCTCTCCATTTTTTGCGGAGATAATGTTTTTCCACTTGATCATGAGCTACAAAATAGAAAAAGGGAGAGTTAGAAAGATATAACTCTTTTCTCTCCTTTTTTATCAATATTTATACCTCACCAGCTCACCGTTTAGGGCTTGTAAGAAGGCTTTTAGTTGTTTGGTTTGTTCTTCGTTTAGGTTTATGCCTCTTTGATATTTTGCCATGATTTTTATCACTTCTTTTAGATCTTTGACTACTCCGTTATGAAAGTAGGGGGAGGTTCTCGCTATATTTCTTAGCATAGGCACTTTGAATCTGAGACTTTTATCTTTGCCCAGGAAATTGCCTATATTTTCGAAAGGAAATGGAGAGTCCGAAGTGTTGGAATCAAATACTATTTTTTCAAATACATATTTGCCGTTTTTGAAACCAAATTGCAAGTAGATGTTGCTATAAGATTTTACGGGAAATTTTTGGATGATCAATCCTCCTATACTTCTTCCCATATGGCAGGCTTTGCATCCCATATCTATAAAAAGCTCCAAACCTTTTTGCTCCTCTTTGGACAAAGCGTCCAAATCCCCTTCCAAAAATCGATCAAATCTTCCTCTTGTTAGAAGAGTTCTTTCATACGCTCCGATAGCATTTGTCACCATATCGAACGTAATTTTATCTTCTCCAAAAACCTCTTTAAATAGCTTTTTATAAGTATCCTTTTTTTCGAGTCTATTTACTACTTCTTCTTTCGTCATAGCCATTTCGAATGGTGCGGTTATGGGGCCCGCTGCCTGTTCTTCTACGGTTTTGACTCTCGCATCCCAAAATTGAAATTTTTGAAGAGCCGCATTTAAAACCGTCGGTGAGTTTAGGTGAAATGGATTTGCTTGGTTGTGGTATCCTATGGCGGTAGGGCGGTTGTCGTCTCCTCCCTCCTCGAGAATATGGCAAAAGGCGCAATTTATGGAATTGTCTTTCGACAAAATAGGATCGAAAAATAGTTTTTTGCCAAGTGCGATTTTCTCTTTTGTTAGAGGATTTTTCGGATTGTCGACAATTTTGAGAAGTTCTTCGAAACTTTTGGGATTGGGTTTGAATCCGGCTTCCAAAGCTTTTTGTCTTAGATGTTTAGGATCGCTCCAGTGATTTGGCTCATTTTCCGTTATGTATGCCGATATTTCCACTATCAAAAACGGAGTTATAAAGATAATTGCAGGTATTATAAAAAGGATCCACTTTTTGTTCATTGTCAACCTCTTTTTGCCGATTTGCTTTATTATATAACTAATTCTTATATTAGTGGTTG
>JAADDG010000221.1 GCA_013154075.1 Campylobacterota bacterium
CAAAAGAGAGCATGGAGAGATTTAAAGAGTACCTAAACAATCACGGAATCATTTGCACGATCAGAGAATCGAAAGGACTTGATATAAGCGCTGCGTGCGGACAACTCAGAGAAAAAAGCGAGGTGAAACAATGAATACTTTAGATACCGTAATGACTATCTTTATAGCGGGAGTTGTGATAGTGGGAGTGGGATCCTTTATATGGGTTATATTTTTCAAAAAAGATTAAAACTCCCTTTGGAATATATTTTATAAATCAAACCTTTATGTCTAAACTCCAACCAATAAGCATGCAGCATCAGTCTTTTAGCTCCGGTTAGAGCTACTCTCTCCTCTTCTCTCATACGGCCGTCAAGATATTTTTGAGCCGTCTTGAAATCCACGCCGTATATCGGATCTCCCAATATCGGATGTTTCACATGAAACATATGAGCCCTTATTTGATGCTGACGCCCCGTAAGAGGAATAGCCTCTATCAAAGTGACATCCATATCGGAAAAATATCTTTTAGGAATAATTCTCGTTACGGCTTTTTTACCTCTATCATCTATCTTCACTTTCAGCTTTATATCTTTATACTCTCTGTTTTTTAAAATGGGAGCCTCGATAGTCATCTCATCTTTAATCTCTCCCCTAACATACGCCAAATATCCCTTTTTTATCTCTCGATTTTCAAAAGCCTTTTTGAAATAGCTCTCGGTCTCTTTATTTTTGGAACACAAAACAAGACCGCTTGTCTCTTTATCTATCCGATGTGTGATATTGGCCTCGTTTCCAAAAAGAACCCTTACATCGTCCGTAAGAGAGTATTTTGTCTCTCTATTTTTGGGATGCACCAAAAGACCGCTCGGTTTATCGAATATCGCAAAATCGTCTGTTTGAAAGATAGGCTTAAGCCCGCTATATAAAGGCTCATAAACAAAAACTTCCAACTCCCCTTTTACTATCTCCCCTTTTTTTCTTAAAATCTCTCCATTTAGCTTAACTCTTTTTTTATCTATCCATTTTTGAGCCTCTTTTTGGGAAATATCGAAAATTTTCATCAGATACAAAAAAATTTTAATTTCTCTATCTATAAAAAACTTTTTTTTAACAAACGGCAAACACACACCTTTAAATTAGATTTTTATATTACATTCGCTACTATTTTAACAAAAAAATTGAAGGGATTTTAATGGTCGAGAGATACGCAAGAGAAGAGATGAAAAATAAATGGAGTATGCAAGCTAAATTTCAGGCTTGGCTTGATGTGGAGATAGCGGCCGTCAAAGCCTGGCATCAACTCGGACTCATTCCAAAAGAGGATATGGAGAAGATCGTCAAAAACGCAAAATTCGATATCGATAGAATCAACGAGATAGAGAAAGAGACAAAACACGACGTGATAGCTTTCCTAACAAGCGTAGCGGAATCTTTGGGAGAGGAGAGCAGGTGGGTCCATTACGGTATGACAAGCTCCGATACGATAGATACCGCCGTCGCCCTTCAAATGAGAGATAGCTTGAAGCTTATCATAGAGGATGTAAAAGAGATAATGGAAACCATCAAGAAAAGAGCCTATGAGCACAAAATGACTTTGATGGTCGGAAGAAGCCACGGAATACACGGAGAGCCTATTACGTTCGGACTTGTTTTGGCTATCTGGTACGACGAGATGAAAAGACATCTTCAAAACCTAAAAGAGACTCTTGAAGTTATTAGTGTCGGAAAAGTGAGCGGAGCTATGGGAAATTTCGCTCACGCTCCAATGGAGCTTGAGGAGCTTGTATGCAAAGAGCTCGGTTTAAAACCCGCTCCCGTCTCAAACCAAGTTATCCAAAGAGACAGATACGCAAGACTCATGAGCGCTTTGGCCCTTTTGGCTTCCACGGTAGAAAAGATCGCGGTAAATATCAGACACTTTCAAAGAACGGAAGTGTATGAGGCAGAAGAGTATTTCAGCAAAGGCCAAAAAGGCTCTTCCGCGATGCCTCACAAAAGAAACCCCGTTTTAAGCGAGAATCTGACGGGACTTGCAAGGATGGTTAGAAGTTACGCCATCCCTGCTATGGAAAACGTAGCTTTGTGGCATGAAAGAGACATAAGCCACAGCTCGGTAGAGAGATTTATACTGCCTGACGGATTTATCACGACCGACTTTATGCTAAAAAGATTAAACGGAGTTTTAGACAAACTTGTCGTATATCCCGAAAATATGATGAAAAATCTAAATCTAACCGGTGGTCTTGTCTTTTCGCAAAGAGTTCTTTTGGAACTTCCGAAAAAAGGCGTAAGCAGAGAGGATGCATATAAAATCGTACAAAGAAACGCAATGAAAGTGTGGGAAGATCTTCAAAAAGGAAAACCGGCTCTAAACGAAAAAGGAGAGAGCCTATTTTTGCAAAATCTTTTAGCAGATGAGGAGCTTAGAGAGAAGATGAGCGAGGATGAGATAAGAGAGTGTTTTAATTACGATTACTACACCAAAAACGTAGATAAAATTTTCGATAGAGTATTTAAAGGTGAGAATTGATGCTAACGGTTATTAAAAGAAACGGCAGAATAGAACCTCTCGATATCAGTAAAATTCAAAAATATACAAAAGCCGCCGTAGAGGGGCTTGAGGGTGTGAGCCAAAGCGAACTGGAGGTGGATGCGAGAATCCAGTTTAGAGACAGAATAAGCACCGAAGAAATACAACAGACTCTAATAAAAACGGCCGTAGACAAGATAGATGTAGATAGACCAAATTGGACATTTGTGGCCGCAAGACTCTTTTTATACGATCTATACCATAAAGTAGCGGGATTTACCGGCTATCCAAGCTTAAGAGAGTATATTGAGAGAGGAGAGAGGGAAGGCAGAATCATTCCGGGACTTAAAGAAAAGTACGATCTTGAGGATCTCGATAAATATATAGATCCCAAAAGAGATCTTCAATTTACATACCTTGGAATCAAAACTCTTTATGACAGATACCTTCTAAAAGATAAAGAGAACAATCCCATAGAACTCCCTCAGCATATGTTTATGGCTATTGCTATGTTTTTGGCGCAAAACGAATTCAATCCTCAAGATTGGGCCAAAAAGTTTTACGACGTAATCTCAAGATTCGAAGTAATGCTCGCAACCCCCACCTTATCCAACGCAAGAACTACAAGACATCAGTTAAGCTCCTGCTATATAGGAAGCACTCCCGACAATATAGAGGGAATATTCGACGGATACAAAGAGATGGCTTTGCTTTCCAAATATGGAGGCGGAATAGGGTGGGATTGGAGTAAAGTTAGAGGAATGGGAAGCTCTATAGACGGCCATAAAAACGCCGCCGGAGGAATCATTCCCTTTTTGAAAATAACAAACGACATCGCGATAGCGGTAGATCAGCTCGGAACGAGAAAGGGAGCGATAGCCGTATATATAGAGCCTTGGCATATAGACGTTTTGGACTTTCTGGATCTAAAGAAAAACAGCGGTGAAGAGAGAAGAAGAGCGCACGACCTGTTCCCTGCACTTTGGATAAACGATCTATTTATGAAAAGATTGCTAAACGACGAAATCTGGACTCTTTTCGATCCTCTCGATACTCCGGATCTTACCGATCTTCACGGAGAGGAGTTTGAAAAAAGATATACCGAATATGAAAACAACCCAAACATAGTACAAGAGAAGATAAGGGCAAAAGAGCTTTGGAAAAAGATTCTAACAAGCTATTTTGAGACCGGAAATCCTTTCCTCTGCTGGAAAGATAACGCAAACAAAGTAAATCCAAACTCCCATAGAGGAATCATAAGAAGCAGCAACCTTTGCACCGAAATTTTTCAAAACACGAAACCAAACCACTACAAAGTGAAAGTTACTTTCGAAGACGGAAGCTTCAAACTCTATGAGGAAGAGGAGGATGTGGAAGTTGGCGGAGGAATTATTAAAAAAGCCAAAAAGATAACATCTCTCGATACGATAGAGAACAAAAAAGTATTTATCGTAGAGAAAGAGGGGTTTGACGGTGAGACCGCCGTTTGTAACTTAGCAAGCGTAAATCTCTCTAAAATAAATAAAAAAGAGGATATAGAGAGAGTCGTTCCGATTGCCATAAGAATGCTCGATAACGTAATAGATCTAAACTTCTACCCTCTTGCGAAAGTGAAAAAAACAAACCAAAACACAAGAGCGATAGGTCTTGGAGTGATGGGTGAGGCTCAAATGCTTGCCGAAAATCATATCATGTGGGGAAGTGACGATCACTTTAGAAAAATAGACGAGATTATGGAGATGATAAGCTACAACGCCATAAACGCCTCATCCAATCT
>JAADDG010000199.1 GCA_013154075.1 Campylobacterota bacterium
GGCTTCTATATTTTCCACTCTCGATAAAAGAGAGCCCTCCTTTAAAATTTCCAAAAATTTATCATAATCCTCGTCACTCAAATTAGCGACAACCTCTACCGTTTTATCGGGAAGATTTTTTACATAGCCGGTAACTCCGAGCTCTTTTGCCTTTCTTTTTATAGTATCTCTATACCAGACACCTTGAACTTTTCCGGAAACTATAAATCTATAAGTGCGCATCGAAATATTTCTCCTCAATAATTTGCGAAATTTCGGAAGAATTTCTCAAAAAGAAATAGTGATCCCCCTCCATCTCCACAAATTCGCTCTCTTTTATCAAAGAGGCTATCTTCCTGCCGCTTGAAAGCGGAGTGGCTCTATCCTCTTTTCCCCAAAATATTAAAGCTTTTCCGCCGTATGAAGAAAAGAGAGAGGAAAAATCCTCATCAACCACGTTTTTTAGGGTTTCGTACATATTTTTACTCATACCCTCCACATCTTTAGTGGCAAAAAGTTTATAAAATTTCTCTCCCCCAAACGGTTTCAACGCCTTAAAAAGAGTGATTTTCATTCTCACTTTCAAAGGCTTTTTTACCAAAATCCCAGCACTGCTCAATAAAACAAGCATTTTAGGATCAAGTAAAAGCGCCACTTTCCCCCCGAAAGAGTGGCCTATTACTATATCTTTTCTCACTTTTAGGCTCTCTAAAAGTTTATCTATTATAGTAAAATATTGTTTAGTTGTTAATGAATAATCGTTCGAGCTGCCTCCAAAACCGGGCAAATCTATATAAATGTGTCTAAAATGTGGCATATATTTCGAAAAAGCGCTTTTCATAAGCTCTTTATTACTGCCCCAGCCGTGCAAAATAACGCAATCTACATTTTTATCTTTATTGACTATATCGTAAGAGATATCGAAACTCATCGAATCCACTTCAATCTTTCTTACGGCCATGACGCCCTCCAAACCGAGATAAAGGCAAAATGATATCATAAAGAAAATTTAAATTACAAATGTTACAATAATTATTATGCATATAACAATAGATAGAGATAAATATATAAAAGAACTCAGAAAAGCCATAAAAGAATTTTACGAAGCTAAGGCTATCGGCAACAAAAACAAAATCAAATACTACAAAGGCTTTAGTGAAGGGATTATGCTTATACTTTTAAAAATGAGAATAATCACCGAAGAAGAGCTAAAACAGATAATAAAAGAGGAGGAAGAGGAGTTCGAGAACCTTGAAACCACTCCTATTTACGAAAAGACTCTAAGAGATCTCGACACACCCTCCATCTTTAGAAAGATGAAGGGATTTAAAATAAGAAAGTAATTACTTTCCTTTAGCTTTCTGAATAGAATGAATATATTTATAATCTATATTGATTATTTTTCTTTTAGGCAAAGACTTTGCTAAAGAATTCAAAACTTCATTAAAATC
This sequence comes from Campylobacterota bacterium, assembly GCA_013154075.1. GTDB lineage: Bacteria > Campylobacterota > Campylobacteria > Campylobacterales > JAADDG01 > JAADDG01. The sequence continues at coordinate 1,431 of JAADDG010000199.1, forward strand.
ATCAAAAAGATAATTCGCGTAACTGCCGGGTACAGAATTTATTTCATTGATATAAATTTCTTTATTTATCACAAAAAAATCGCACCTAATCAAAGCGCCTTCAAAAAGATTTCCGTAAATTTTTCTAAAAGCATCCCTTAATCTCTCCTCATCCTCTTCATTCAAATCGGCTTTCGAAACTCTCGAAGTTCTCGAAAAATCAAGATACTTCTTATCGAAATCCAAAAATTCTTCCTTCTTAGGCTCTTCCACAATCGAAAAAAGAAACTCATCCCCAACTTTGCATCCTGCCAAATTATATTCGGTAACCCCCTCAACGAAAGGCTCTATCAAAACTTCATCATCAAACTCGTAAGCCACATCCAAAGCATACTCCAAATCCTCTCTTTTTCTAACAACACTAACCCCAATAGAGCTTCCGAGCCTAAGAGGTTTGACGATTACTGGAAAATCGAACTTCGTCTCATACTCTCCTCTTCTTAAAAGCTCATAATCCAAAACGTTTACACCTATCTCTTTTGCATATGCTTTGGTAAGAAGTTTATTGAAGCTAACGACACTCGCCTCCACTCTCGGACCTATATAATCTATCTCGAAAAAATCCATTAAAGAGGCAACCTTGCCATCCTCTCCGTCCGCTCCGTGAATAACGTTTAATACATAATCAAACTCGACTCTTTTCTCTTTCAAAAGAGCTTTTTGATAAAAACCTCCGTTTTTCAAAGTAAGTTTCGGAAATTTCTTATACTCCCCGCTACTGAAAGTCTTGGACTTCATAGACTCTTTATCTATCAGATAAAACTCTCTATCCTTATCGCAAAATATATAAACTTTTTCACTTTTTATGACATCTTTCAACGCCACGGCACTTACGATACTAATCTCGTGCTCATAACTAACTCCGCCAAACAATAAAGCTACTTTCAATCCTATCCCTTTTTTGTTAATTTTTTCAAAGCTTCTTTCACAAGATCCGAAACGTTGTCGCTAACGCACTCTCTAAGAGCCTTTGAAATCGCCTCTTTCTTAAAACCCAAGCTCTCAAGGGCCATAAAAGCCTCTTTTCTATAAGCGCTTTGGCTCTCCTCCTCTATTGATAGATCGAAATCGCTAAGTTCTACCAAAATCCTCTTAGCGCTCTTTGGACCTATACCGGGAACCATTTTCAATCTCGACACGTCTTTAGAAGCTATAACCTCCGCAAACTCTTTGGGTGTAAAAGTGGAGCAAATAGCCAAAGCGGTATTGGGTCCCACTCCGTTTAGTTTAATAACTTGATCAAAAAGCCTCTTTTCATCAAAATCGACAAATCCGTAAAGAGTATGAGAATCCTCTTTGACAATAAACGTGGTGTTTAAAAAGATCTCTTGCCCTTTTTCTATCTTGGAAGAGGAGTTTAGAGAAATATTGACTTGATAGATAAGCCCCCCTTTCGTTTTTATATGGACAAAAGAGGGCTCTTTCTTTATAACTGCTCCTTCAATCCCTACGATCATAAAAACTACCTATAATATTTCAAAGCTTTTGGAATGAGAGCTTTCAGTCTTTGGATTCTATGCTCGTCTGCGGGGTGAGTGGACAGAAACTCCGGCGGCTTTTGCCCTCTGCTCATTCTCATCATATTTTCCCAAAATTTTATCGCTTCTCTCGGATCGTATCCCGCTTTCGTCATCAAATAAAGCCCCACTTCGTCAGCCTCATACTCAAACTTTCTGCTATAAGGCAAAATAACTCCGTATTGAGCTCCGATACCGTAAACGGTATCAAAAAGGCTCCCATATTTTCCCCCTATCGTTCTGGCAAGAAGCTCCTTTCCGATCTGTCCGAGCTGAACCATACTCATCCTCTCGGCTCCATGTCTTAAAATGGCGTGAGCCACCTCATGAGCTATAACGGTAGCAAGTTGATCTTCGTTTTGGGCTATTTTAAAAATCCCTTTATAGACAAAAACCTTTCCTCCCGGAAGACAGAAGGCATTTGGAATATCTTTATCTATTACGAAAAATTCCCATTTGTAATTTGGCTGATTCGCGGCTTTTGCTATTCTCATACCCACTTTTCTTACAAGATAATTAAGTCTTCTATCTTTGCTTATAGGCTCTTTTTGTAAAACCTCTCTTGCGGCTTGATATCCCATTTTTACCTCATCCTGAGGAGAAACCATAATAAGTTGAGTCCTATTGGTATAAGGTGTTTTAGCGCAAGAGATAAAAATTATCGGCAAAAAAAGTATTAAAAGAAATTTATAGACTCTGTTCATTTTCGTAACCTCATTTCGCTTTTTCGAAATTATAACAAATTTAGTGTTATCTTTTTATTGGTCTAAAAAAGAAATTTTGGTAAAATTTAGTTAAATAAATAAACCGAAAGGTTTAAAATGAATAGAATAATCTTAATTTGTTTAATAATTTTTAGCTCTTTTTCAAATATTTACGCATTAACACCAAAAGACTTTATAAAAGAGCTTTATGAAGAGATTTTGGACAGAGGAGCGTCGGAAAGCGAGATAGATTATTGGTACTCGAGAATCGAAGAAGGCAAGAGTGCCGCATACATAATTAAATCATTTCTAAAAAGTAAAGAGTACAGAAACAAAAACGACAATGACGAAGAGTATATCAAATCCCTATACCACGTAATTTTAGAAAGAGAACCGGACGAAGAGGGATTTGAATACTGGCTATCTCAAATGAGAGAAAATAATATTCATAGAACTCAAATATTTTACAAGTTTCTATTCTCTCCCGAATTTAGCGATCTTATGGAAAATAAATATCACATAACTCCCTATACCAAAGAGGATAAACTGATAGCCTTTATAGAGAGATTTTATAATATTCTATTTGACAGAGACGCGGAATACGGAGGAATAGAATATTGGAAAAACGCTCTATTAAACGGTGAAAAGAGTGCGGCCGAGATGGCAAACTACTTCTTTTTCTCCGAAGAGTTCGAAGAGAAGGATTATGACAACGAAGAGTTCGTAAAACTGGCCTACAGAACGCTTCTTGATAGAGAAGCCGATCAAGGCGGACTCGATTTTTGGGTATCTCTTTTGGATAGGGGATTTGATAAAAGAGAACTTATAAGAGAGTTTATATCTTCGGATGAATTTCTAAATCTTCTAAACGAATACGGATTGACCGAGAGAAAAGGAAACGGCGTACCCGATTTTGCAAAACCCATAGGAGAGATCAAAAAAATCCCGGAGACTTACGGATCTTGGGGAGAATACGAAACGGTTAAAAAGAGTCTAAAAGGCAATTACGGAAAAGATATAACGATTTTCTACCCCAAAAACGCTCAAAAAGTTCCTACCATATTTTTCTCTCCCGGTTGGTACGACAATCAATCGGTAAGCTATAAAAAATATGAAGTACTTTTAAATTTCATAGCGAGCAAAGGATATGCCGTAGTTTTCGTACCCTATTCAAGAAGTTACGAACTATATAAGGAGGTAAGAGAAGGTTTCATAGAAGCGGCTATCGGATATTCGGGAATTATTGATACCTCTAAAGTAGGATTTTTGGGCTTTTCTTCCGGTGGAGGAGTAATTACGAGTATCTCCTATTACCTATATGAAAAGTACGGATGGGGCGAAGAGGGAAGATTTTTATTCTATCTATCTCCCTGGTATGATTTCGGAATGAAAGAGTATGCGGATAGAGGCGAGTATCTTTTGGCTCATTTTCCTTCAAATACTAAAATAATTATGCAAAGATACGATAGGGATGAAGACGATCCGAGAACTTTGATAGATATTTACAGACACATAAATATTCCAAACAGCGAAAAAGATTTCATACTCGTTAGATCGAGTCCAAATTATCCCGCTTTACATACCATTCCCTACTCTCCTTCATACGGAGCCGACGCACTTGATTACTATGTGATATTCAGATTCATAGACGCTCTAAGCAGATATACTTTCTTTAACGACCAAGAGGCCAAAAGAGTGGCTTTGGGCAACGGAGCAAGAGAGCAGGTAAAACTCACTCAAGGTTTAAACGATGTGGAGGTTACTGACTATCCGGAGAGACTTTTGGATATCAAACCTTCCGACGAATACGCTTATCCTTGTATAAGAGACATAAATCCGAGAAAGGATTTTTGCTACGATTTTATTATAGAGTAGAAATTTTTCGTTATAATTATCCAAATAAATTATAAGGAAAAGTAATGTTTAGATTTCTACTCTTTGTTTTCGTATCCGTAATTTTTCTAAACGCCTCCGCTTTAACTGAAGCTTTCAAAGAGGCAAAAAAGAACAAAAAACTGATTCTTGTAGAAATTTCCAAAAAAAATTGCCCTTACTGCATAGCGCTCGATAGAGAAGTTTTTCAAAACCCGAAACTTCTTCAAAAGATAACCCAAAACTATATAATAGTAAAACTTCAAAGAGAAAAAGACGAGATTCCATCATTTCTTCAAGTTAAATTTTATCCTACAACTTATCTTTTGAAATCTGACGGAACCATAGTGGACGAAATACCGGGATATATAAAAAGTTCCGATTTTTCAGAGTTTATAGAAGAAGTTTATAGACAAGAGAAGAAGTTTTTATGAAATATTAAAACTCATTTAGATAAAATTCGTTAAATTTTTCTTCAAGGGTTTAAGGATGAATGAGGTTTTTACTTTTTTGGGAATAGTATCTCATAATCACGCCTATCTATATGCGGCACATACGATTCTCGTTTTTATTTTGGTTCTACTTTTTGCAAAATCTGCGGTTAAATCCCTAAGATTGGTACCCGTAGGTTCTCAAAACGTTATGGAAGCTTATTTGCAAGGCGTTCTTGCAATGGGTAAAGACGTTATAGGGGAAAAACACGCAAGAACATACCTTCCGTTGGTAGCCACTTTAGGTCTTTTTATCTTTTTCGCAAACGTAATAGGTATCATTCCGGGTTTCGAATCACCGTCCGGAAACATCAACTTCACACTGACTCTCGCTATCATCGTTTTCCTTTACTATAACTTCGAAGGTATAAGAAAAAACGGCGTAGTGGCATATTTCGCCCATTTCATGGGACCTATGAAAATCTTGGCTCCTTTGATGTTTCCTATCGAGATAGTATCCCACATCTCAAGAATCATCTCTCTTTCATTCAGGCTTTTTGGTAATATAAAGGGTGATGATCTATTTTTGGCGGTAGTGTTGATGCTGGCACCTTACATAGCTCCGCTTCCGGCATACGCACTTCTTAGCTTTTCCGCTATTTTACAAACATTTATTTTCATGATTCTAACTTATGTCTACTTAGCGGGCGCCGTACTTCTACACGAAGAGTCGCTATAAACATAATGAATAGAAAGATCGTCCTAAATATACTCGATTTTTTATTGGGTGTATCTTGGGCGGTCGTCCTTTTGGGCGCTTTTTTACTCTTTAGCACCTTCTGGGCTTTTGGAATCCTTACCGCCGTTTTGGCCTCTTTTTTCGGTATGATATTGGGATTTATTCTCGTAGCGCTATTTGAATCTCTAAAAGCCATACTCGAAAACAGTGACGAAATCAAACAACAAACCGCTCTTTTAGAAGAGATTATAAAAAAACTGGATAAGTGAAAAGCTATTTTATAACCGATCCTAAATATTATCAAGATACAGACTCCTTCGAAAGATATCTTCGCCAAGTTTACACCTACAAAAAACCCTCTTTTGCAGCATTTAGAGATAAAAAAAACAAAAATTTCGAACTTTTTGCCGAAAAATTTGTTAAAATTTCAAAATATTTTCAAATAGAAAAAGTATTGATAAACAAAGAGATAGAAATAGCAAAAAACCTCAAAGCCGACGGAGTCCATTTAACCTCTTTGCAATTTGACAAAATAAAATATGCAAAAGATTTAGGGCTATTCGTAATTATAAGCACCCACTCCAAAGAGGAAGCCAAAAGAGCCAAAGAGCTCGGAGCGGACGCAATTACGTACAGTCCCATATTTCCGACTCCCGGCAAAGGAACTCCTAAAGGAACAGAGGATTTAAAAGCTCTATTGAAAACAATAAAAATAAAATGCTTTGCATTAGGCGGAATCGTAAGCGATAAAGAGGTCGAACTTTGCAAAGAGTGCGGCTGCTACGGTTTCGCATCCATAAGATATTTCGTCAAATAATCCCTTAAAGTAAGATTCATGAAGTTTCTAAAAATAGACAGTATAGCCAAAAATTTGCTGCTTAGCATTTTCATTATGCTAACGATAGTCCTTGCGGTATTCGGAAGCTGGTGGGTATATAAGAAATTCGATTTTTTCCACCAAGAGAGTGAAAGAATCAAAAAAGAGGATATAGAATCAAAAAAGAAACTTTTAAAAGAAGAGATAGAAAAACTATCTTTGCAACTAAACTACGAAAAGAAACTCGCTCGACAACAAATACTCTCCAATATAAAATATTGTGCTAAAGAGGTTTACGATATCGTTTATTTTATTTACATGCAAAACAAAAATGAAAATACAGACTTTATCAAAAAACAAATAGCCTCCTTTTTAAAACAAAAATTCAAAAATAAAAAGCTGTTTGTTTTTGAAACGAATAACAACTTCAAACCGATAATCCTAAATATAGATCCCTCATTAAACGATAAACCTCTATCCAAAATAAAAAACGAAAAAGAGGAATACCCCTTCGTAAACCTGGCTTTATCGATCAAAGAGAAGAAAAAGGGATTTTACGATATCAATATCAAATTAAAAGATAAAATATTGCACCTAAAAACCTACAACATCTATTTTTCTCCCTTAGGATGGAACATAGGATGTGCCGAAAACAAAGATAAAATAAAAGAGATTGTAAAAAACCGTCTAATAGAGCGATACAAAAACACAAAAGAGGATACCAAAACCTTATGTAACGTATCTTTGCTCGAATTATACAACATAAAAGGCGGAAAAAACTTCGCTAAATACATTATTCAAAAAAACAAGCCGAGACTAAAAAACAGCTTTATATCGGACAACCTAAAAGATGCAAAGGGTGTCGAAATAGCGAAAAAATATTTAAAAGATCTAAGAGAAAAGAAAGAAAGCTTTTTCATAGAGCATATAAAAACTAAAGAGGGAGAGATAGCCTCTAAACTAATCTATTATAAACTCCTGCCCGAGTGGAACTGGATCATCGGAGGAACAATATGTCTTGCTCAACTCGAAAAGACTATTCAATATCAAGAGATGCTGCTTAGAGAATATATCATAAACAAATCGATAAAATTCGCATTGGTATTTGGATTCGCCCTTTTAATATCTTTTCTTGTAGCAAAATATTTTTCAAAAAAGATCCAAAACAGTTTCGAGACTTTCAACGACTTTTTCCAAAAAGCCGCAAAAACTTTCGTAAAAATAGATCCCAGAAAATTCTATTTTAAAGAATTTAAAGATATGGCAAAATCGGCAAATAGAATGATAGAGGAATATAAAAAGGCAAAAAGAGAGCTCGAGTTCTCTCAACAATATCTTCAACTAATGCTTGACACCCAAGAGAGTATCGTAATAGTTACAAACTCTCATCTAATAAGTGCGAACAAATCCTTCTATAAGTTCTTCGGATTTAAAGATTACGAAGATTTCAACAAAAAACACGACTGTATATGCGAATTTTTCGTAAACAAAGGGGACGAATATATCACTCGAAAGATAAACGGGGAAGCGTGGTTTAGATACGTCTATAAACACCCCGAAACCATTCATAAAGTGGTTATGAAAAAGGGCGACAAAGAGCACGTATTCGTACTAACTTCACAAAAAATGGACTACATAGGAGAAGAGAGATATGTAGTGGTGTTTACCGATATTACGGAAGTTGAAAAACAGAGAAAAAATTTCCAGCTTGTAGCCACTACGGATCCTTTGATAAAAATATCAAACAGACTCAAATTCGACTCCACACTCGATAAAGAGATAGAGAATTTCAAAAAAAATAAAAAACCTTTTTCATTAATCTTTTTCGATATAGATCATTTCAAATCCATAAACGATAAATACGGCCACAAAACGGGAGATAAAATCTTAATAGAGCTTGCGAAACTTGTCTCCTCGATTATCAGAAAGAGCGATACGTTCGCAAGATGGGGCGGAGAGGAGTTTGCCATCATACTTCCGGGAGCCGATATAAAAAAAGCTTACGAGATAGCCGAAAAAATCAGAAAAGAGATAGAAAAACACGATTTTAATTTCGAAGGCAAAGTAACATGCAGTTTCGGCGTAACTCAAGTAAAAGAAGCAGATACCGCCACATCCATCATAACCAGAGTGGACGAAGCTCTATATGAAGCCAAAAGAAGCGGAAGAAACAGGGTAGTTAAAATATAGTTTTTTATTAGTTTTAAATGAAAAAGGAAGTAAAATTTCAAAAAAATTATAAAAAGGCGTTTTATGTTTGAAGTTGTTATAGGTTTGGAAGTTCACGCTCAATTAAATACCAAAACGAAAATCTTCTGTTCTTGTCCCACAAGCTTCGGAGAAGAACCAAATACCAATGTCTGCCCCGTATGTCTGGGACTGCCCGGAGCTTTGCCAGTTTTAAACGAAGAGGCGGTTAGAAAAGCCATTAGCTTCGGATACGCTATAAATGCCACTGTAAATAAAAAATCGATTTTCAATAGGAAAAATTACTTCTATCCCGATCTTCCCAAAGGCTATCAAATAAGCCAATTCGAGATTCCCATAGTCGAAAACGGAGAGCTTTTCATCACCCTAAAAGACGGTAAAACGAAAAGAATAGGCATCACAAGAGCTCATCTTGAAGAGGACGCGGGTAAAAATATCCACCACGGAAACGAAAGCTACGTAGATCTAAACAGAGCCGGAACTCCTCTTTTGGAGATAGTAAGCGAACCGGATATGAGAAGCGCGGAAGAAGCGGTGGAGTATCTGAAAAAACTTCACGCAATCGTTAGATATCTTGATATCAGCGATGCGAATATGCAAGAAGGCTCTTTTAGATGCGACGTAAACCTCTCCATTAGACCAAAAGGGGACGATAAATTTTATACAAGAGTGGAGATAAAGAATCTAAACTCTTTTAGATTTATCCAAAAAGCAATAGAGTATGAAGTGGAAAGACAGATAGAAGCGTGGGAAGACGGCACCTATGAAGAGGAAGTGGTACAAGAGACAAGACTGTTCGATACCAAAACTTTCGAGACAAAAAGCATGAGAGGCAAAGAGGATAGCGCCGAGTATAGATATTTTCCAGAACCTGACCTCCTTCCGGTTATTCTAACCGAAGAGATGCTTGAAAGCGGCAAAAATATCCCCGAACTTCCCGACGAGAAAAAAGAGAGATTCGTAAAAGATTATAAAATCAAAGAGTACGACGCCACCGTAATCACCGCATCCGTAGAGATGGCGAGATTTTTCGAAGAGATGATCGATGAGGGAGCATCTCCTAAACTTGCCGTAAACTGGCTTACGGTAGAGCTTGTAGGGAGATTAAAGGGAGAGCCTATAGAAAAATCTCCGGTAAACGCCAAAAAACTCGCCTCCTTGGTAAAAAGGATAGAAGACTCCACAATAAGCGGCAAGGGAGCAAAAGAGGTTTTGGATCACTTGATGGAAAATGATATCGAAGTGGATGAGGCGATAGAGAAACTCGGAGTAAAACAGGTAAGCGACGACGGAGCCATTTTGGCGATGATAGACGAGATACTCTCCAAAAACGCCGACAAAGTCGAAGAGTATAAAGCAGGGAAAGAGAAACTTTTCGGATTCTTCGTAGGTCAAGTTATGAAAGCGAGTAAAGGAAGCGCAAATCCGCAGCTTGTAAACAAGCTTCTTAAAGAGAGACTGAGCAGTTGAACAAACTCACCTCTCTCTTGATCAATCTTGCCTTCTTTCTCGAAGGCAGCACCCGCTACAAAAAAATAAAACAGTTTTTTTACAACCTCTTAGAAAACGAACACTACAAATACAAAAAATATTTCGACTATATGATGATGTTCATCATCATAAGTTCCATCACAATCATCATAGAAGAGGTGGATCACCCGATCTATTACTGGCTAAATATTTACGATATCTATATAGTAACCACAATATTTATCGCCGAATATCTGCTAAGATTATGGGTATCGGATGACAGACGCAAAATCGTTATAGAAGAGTTTGAAAACTCCGTATTCTTAGGCACTCAATTCAATACAAAAAGGGTTCTAAAAAGAATTTGGCTCTCAATCAAAGATTACATCCTATCACCCTTCGCCATTATCGATCTGCTTGCGATTTTACCGGCATACAGAGAGATAAGAATACTTAGAATATTCGTTCTTTTTAGAGCCTTTAAGATGTTTAGATACTCCAAAAACACCATCCAGTTTTTGGAGGTTATCACAAGCAAAAAAACGGAACTTACCATCCTATTTTTACTCGTTTTGTTTATCGTATTTATAAGCGGAGTTAGTCTATACGTATTCGAAGCTAAGACAAATCCAAACGTCCATACTCTGTTGGATGCGTTTTATTGGGCTTTCGTAACCATCTCTACCGTCGGATACGGAGATATAACGCCTCAATCGAACGAAGCGAGAGTTTTTACGATCATCATCATTCTATCGGGACTCGGATTAATTTCGTTCTTTACTTCAATAATCGTCTCATCCTTTACGGAAAAGATAGACGAAATAAAAGAGGCAAAAACATTAACCAAAATAGATAGATTAAGCTACTATTATCTAATCTGCGGATATAGCCATCTTGCCGAACTGCTTGCGCAAAAACTGAAAAACGAAAAAAAACCTTTCGTAATTTTGGAAAACGATCCCGACAAGTTCGAAGAGATTCAAAAAAGAGGATATCTTTGTATCAAAGAGGACGCTTCGAAAAAAGAGGTTTTGGAAAAAATTCAACTAAAAGAGAAAGTAAAAGCGGTGGTGTGTCTGGCACAAGACGACATTCACAATATTTTCATAGCTTTGAATATAAGAAGTATTTCAAAAAGCATCCCTATCATTTCAAGAACCTTTAGTAAAAACTCCTACAAAAAATTAGAGCTCGCCGGAGTGGATTATATAGTATCTCCCTATCAGACGGCGGGATTGATGGCGTCAAAAATCATAACCCAGCCGATTGCGGTGGAAGCTATATCGGATATTCTATCCAAAAAGAAAAACGCCGTATGCGACGAAGTGGAAGTTTTGAAAAACTCTTTTATAGAAAACAAAAGAATCAAAGATATAGAACTCGACAAATACAAACTCATTCTTTTAGGAGTTAGAAGAATCGATGAAAACGGCAAAAAATTCTATTTCAATCCAAAAGACGACTTTGTCTTAAAAGAGGGAGATCTTTTGATAATTATGGGTTATAGCATTAGCGTATCGTATTTTAAATCATTAGTTATAGAGAGCAGTCTAAAGTATGCAAGATTCAGAAAATAACATCCTTTTGATAGGATATGGAAGATACGGCGAAAAGATAGCCAGATTTTTCAACAAAGAAAACCTCTATATAGTGGAGATCAACGAAAAAAATCTCCAAAGAGCCAGACACGATAAATTCGAAAAGATATTTCTAATAGAGGTGGGAGACGACGAGACACTTTTGCAAATTCTATCTCAAAAGAAATTCGATTATATCTTTTGCGCACTCGATAACGAAGAAGAGAACGTCTTTTTCACCATCACCATAAAGACTTTTGAAAAAAATATCAAAATAATAGCGATATGCGAATCGAAAGAGAGCGAAAGAAAGCTAAAACTCGCCGGAGCCGATAAAGTGATAGATACGATGGAGGGAAGTGCGAGCAAAATATTTCATCTTATAGAAAAACCGGCCGTAATGGAAGCTATCGAAGAGATACTTTTCGAAGATGAGGATATCGACATAAGAGAGGTGGAAATCCCTAAAAACTCTTTTTTGGAAGGTAAATATATAAAAGATATCGATCTAAAAAAGGATTACAATCTCATTTTGATAGGAATCATAGACAAAGAGAGAGGAAACAATTTCGTCTTTATCACAAAAGGAATCAATCACAAAATAGATGCCGAAGATATTTTGCTGATTATCGGATACAAAGAGGATATAAAAAGATTCATAAGGGATCTAAAGGAGAGGGAATGAGCATAGCGGTAATAGGAGCCGGAAAGTGGGGAGAGGCTTTGAGATTCGCCCTCTCCTACGAAAAAAAACAAGAAGTTTTCATAACCTCAAGAAAAAAGAGAGATATTGAAAATTTCATACCTTTACAAGAAGCTTTGGAAAAAGAGTATCTTATCTTCGTCATTTCGGCTCAAGCCGCGGATGAATGGCTAAAGAGAAATTATCGATACAAAGAGGGGCAAAAAATCCTAATAGCCTCCAAAGGAATAGAGACAAAAAGCGGAAAATTTCTAAACGAAATCTTTGAAAAGTACCTTCCGAGAGAGAATCTCGCATACCTCACTGGCCCCTCTTTCGCAGCCGAAGTTATGAAAGCTCTTCCTACAGCCGTAGTCATAAACTCCTACTCCACACAGACAGCCAAAGAGTTCGCTTCATTTTTTCCTAAATTCATGAAAACCTACATAAGCGACGACGTAATAGGAGCGGAAATCTGCGGAGCATACAAAAACGTAATAGCCATAGCAAGCGGAATTTGCGACGGATTGGAGCTTGGCAACAACGCAAGAGCAAGCCTCATAGCCAGAGGACTTGTGGAGATGAATAGATTCGGCAAAAGCTTCAACGCCAAAGACGAGACATTTTTGGGTCTAAGCGGAGCTGGAGATCTATTCCTTACGGCAAGCAGCAAACTATCAAGAAACTATAGAGTCGGATTTATGCTTGCAAAAGGCAATAAACTTCCTCAAATTTTAGAGGAACTTGGAGAAGTGGCGGAAGGAGTCTACACCGCCGATGCGATAGAGAAAATATCGAAAGAAAAAAATATCTACACACCTATCGCTTCTGAGGTTTGGCAGATTTTAAGGGGCAAATCCCCTCAAAAAAGTCTCGAAGAGCTGCTGGAAAGTTAGATGAAGATTTTGATTATCAAATTTAGAAATATCGGTGACGTGCTTTTATCCACTCCCCTTATAAAAAATCTCAAACTAAACTATCCCGATGCATCAATAGATTTCGCTCTCAATAAAGAGACAAAAGATATGATAGAGGATAATCCCGATATAAATGAAGTTTTGATTTATGACAGAAAAAAACTAAAATCTCTCCCTATCTTCAAAAGAGCTTTAGAGGAGTGGAAATTTCTAAAAAAGATAAAAAACAAAAATTACGATATAGTCATCAATCTAACCGAGGGCGATAGAGGAGCGTTTTACGCCTTTGTAAGCAAAGCTTCAAAAAAAGTCGGTATCCCTCCCAAAAAAGGAATTTTCAAAAAAGTCTACACCCACCCCCTTCCCAAACCTTGGCAAAAACATATGGTCGAAGCATCTTTGGATCCGATAGAGGCGTTAGGGCTTAAAATATTTGAAAAAAAACTCTATGTCTTTTCAAACGAAGAGGTAAAAGATTACAAAGATTTCATTCATATTCATCCTGTCTCAAGATGGCTTTTTAAATGCGTCAAAGATGAAACGATAGCCAAAATCATAGACTTTTTAGAGCTCGATTTGAAACAACGAGTTATCCTAACGGCGGCTCCCGAAAAAAAGGAGCTTAATAAAATCAAATCCATTCTATCTCTTTGCAAAAGCTCTCCCATAAATTTAAGTGGAAAACTATCATTAAAAGAGACGATATCTCTAAACAAAAAAGCCAAACTATTTATCGGAGTGGACACGGCAATTATGCACATAGCCGCCGCAAACTCCATCCCCACAATCGCATTTTTCGGACCAAGCTCGGCTAAAAACTGGGGACCGTGGGATAACGAAGAGCAAAAAAACAGCTATTTAAAAGACAAAGGAATCCAAAGATCCAAAAACCATACAGTCATTCAAGAGGATTGGGAGTGCGTACCGTGCCACCAAGACGGCTGTAACGGCAGTAAAATAAGCGATTGTTTGATGAATTTGAATCTTGAAATCATAAAAAAAGAGATAAGAGAGAAGCTAAAATGAATATCTTAGAGCTTGAGTATTCGCTCGGATGGGGCGGCCAAGAGAAAAGAACCGTAAGACTTATCAACAATCTAAGTGATGAATTCAAGGTATTTTATGTAGTTAGACCAAATTCCGCCCTTTATAAAAGAAAAGATTCAATAAAAGCCCAAATAATTCCCTACGAAATCAATCCTATCTATAATCCCAAAACCATATTTCATTTGGTAAATTTTATAAAGAAAAACGATATAAAAATAATCTCCACTCACTCCGGTAAAGATGCGTGGCTTGGAAACATTCTCGGAAAACTAACAAAAGCCAAAGTGATAAGGACAAGGCACCTTCTAACCCCGAACAAAAATCCGCTCTCTTACAACCTAAGTGACAAAGTGGTATGCGTCAGCAAACAGGTTGAAAACTATCTAAGAGAACTTGGCGTAAAAGAAGAGAAACTAACCACGATCTATACGGGAATCGATACCGAGAAATTCAAACCGAACAACCTACAAAAACTAAGAAAAGAGTACGGTATAGATAGCTCCACAATTATAATAGGCATAGTGGCGGTTTTAAGAAACGCTAAAAGACATCTTGATTTGATAGAAGCCATAAAAAAACTTCAAAATATAAATAAAGATATCAAATTGATTATAGTCGGATCTGGACCGCAAGAAGCGAAGATAAAAAGAGCCATAAAAGAGAAGAATTTGGAAGATAAAGTGATAATGACCGGTCACAGAGAGGATATTCATGAGATACTTCCCGATTTTGATATTTTTTGTCTTCCCTCAAATATGGAAGCTTTAGGCACCTCCATCCTTGAAGCATCATCTTGCGGCGTGCCGATAGTGGCAAGCAGAGTGGGAGGAATAGTGGAGTGTGTCAAAGAAGATAAAAACGGCCTTTTGTTTGAGCCTATGAATGTAAAAGATCTGACCAATAAGTTAAAAAAATTAATTACCGACGAAAATATTCGTTTTTTTTACCAAAAAAATGCAAGAATTTTTATCGAAGAGAATTTTTCAGTCAAAAGAATGGTAGAATTGACTCAAAAACTTTATAAAGAGATAGCAGCATGAACGTTCCCGTCCTAATGTATCATCACGTCCTTCCCAAACCGGGTTTTATTACAAGCTCGATCAAGCAGTTTGACGCTCAAATGAAGTTTTTAGCGGATCACGGATACAAGACCCTAACGAGCGAAGAGTTTTATCTTTTTAAGAAAAAAAAGCTAAAGGTGCCTAAAAAATCGGTTTTGATAACTTTCGACGACGGTTGGAAAGACAACTACGTATACGCATATCCGATCCTAAAAAAATACAATTTAAAAGCCACTTTGTTTATAGTAACCAACTGGATAGAAGAAGCGAGCAAAAAAAAGGGAGAATTCGATCCCGGAGCCATCAATCACGGTAAATGCAAAACCGAAATAGCGATATATCCCGAAAAAGTAGTGCTAAACTGGGACGAGATAGAGAAAATGAGCGACGTTTTCGATTATCACTCTCACACCCACACCCACAGAGACGCCTATTTTAAGAAATGTACATGGAACGAAGAGTTTCCTTTGACAAAAGAGGTCATGAAAAGAAGACTCGGAATAGACGAAAAGCATCTATGCTGGCCGAGAGGCTATTATGATGAAGATCTATTGGCGGAAGCTAAAAAACACGGATTTGAAATATTCTATACTATCGAAAGGGGACTAAACAGACCAAACGGCAATCTGGAGCGCATAAAAAGAGTGGCCGCCAAAAAGGATGAAAAGTGGCTGCATAAAACCTTAAGAATTTTTTCAAACGAACTTACCGGCAAACTCTATTCGATAATCAAACCGAGGTAGAGTCATGTTTTATGGAGAGTATGAGAAAATAACGAACTTCTTTTATAAACTCCAGCTTTTGAAACTAAAGATTCTCGGAGCCAAAATAGGCAAAAATATCAAAGTCTACGGCAAATTTTTCGTAGCGGGAAACCCCAAAAAATTATCGATAGGAGATAATGTTACAATAAATCACGGAGTCTTTTTAAACTGTAGAGATCACCTAACGATAGAAGAGGGAGTGAGACTCTCGGCCTACTCCAAAATATACACAGCCGCCTTGACGATAGACAAAATCCCGAGAAAACACACTCAAGCACCCGTGAGAATAGGAAAAAACGCATGGATAGCCACAAACTCAACCGTTTTGGAAGGCGTAACGGTAGGAGAAAACAGCATAATAGCGGCTCACTCTCTTCTTACTTCCGATGCCGAAGCAAACTCTCTTTATCAGGGAGTACCGGCTATCAAAGTCAAAAATATCCTATGAAAAAGCTTCTTTTCATAAGCGACCTTTTCAAAAATGCGGATCACAACGCTATTGAAAGAATTTTTAACGGTTATTTAAAAGAATTTTATGAGATTGATCTCATATTTTTTACAAAAGATGATAAAGAGATCTCTTATGAAGAGAATAAAATTTTTATCCCCTACTCTTTGAAAAAAGAGATTCAAAAACACTTAAACAAACACTATGACATAATAATCGTAAGAAATAGATTCGATATATTAAAGCAATTTGCAAAAAAAGATAGAGATTATAAACTCGGCTTTCAGCTATCTTTCCCCCACACCTTTAGAAGATACTATGAGGCTCAAATAACTAAAAAATCTCTCTTTAGAAAAAAGATAGAGTATGAAATCAAAAACTTATATGAAAAATCTCTCATAAAAAAGTGCGACTTTTTCCTGCCGATATCAAACGCTATGAAAAATCTTTTCTATTATGACATACAAATAGATTATTTTCCGCTTCCTTTAGGCATAGATCCGATAAACGACACTCAAAAAAAGAAAAATTCATCCGAAAAAATAAATTTCATCTATATAGGAGCTATCGATAAATTAAGAAGATTCGACACCATCCTAAAAGCCTTTTTAAATATAGATCAAAACCTATACAAATTCGATATATTCACTCCTCACCATATCTACGCAAACAACCTCATACAAACCATTATGCCCAAAAACAGGAGCATAAATTTGCACTCTTCTTTACCACGAAAAGAGCTTGCCAAAAA
>JAADDG010000123.1 GCA_013154075.1 Campylobacterota bacterium
GGAGTTTTTTAGAATATCTTCTATAGTTTTTTTCATTATAGGCAGTTTAGTCCTAATGACCATTTCTAAAATGGAGAGATTTATTCCTTCATAATCATGAACTATATAATTTCTTATATCGTATGTTCCTTTTAGATCTCTTTTATTAAATCTTTGAAGTATTTCAAAATCTCCTTCTTTTGATAATTAATTGAATTGTTCCGCTATGGAAGTTAAGTGCATCATTATTGCCGCTCTTGAGTTTTTTTCGTCTTCTAAAGCTTTTGTAATGTTTCCTTGTTCCGATATTATGTCTTCTATGAAATTAATCTTTTTTAATATTATTTTTAATCTTTCAATAGCTTTAGACATAAATGATCTCTTTTAAAATCTGTTCTTTATAAGGGCTTACGCTATTTATATCAAAAATATCACTTTTTAGATGAAATTTGTTGAAAATAGAATTTTGAATAGAATTTATAGCTTCAAAATATTCCCATACGTCATGAGTTTGTAAATATTCTTTATTTACTTTAACGGCTATATCTATATCGCTAAATTCATCGAAATTATCTTTTGCATAACTTCCAAATAGTCCTATTTTTATAAAAATATGGTTGTATTGAGTTTGCAATTGTTTTAGATATTCTAAAATCTCCTCTTTTTTCATGCAAACTTCCTTTTCAATGGTTATAAAAATTATAGCACAAAGATTGGAAGCTTTTAGAAACAATAGAGTGTACTTTTCGATTGAGCCGATATTGAAAGAGGTTTATTGCTATGATTAGGGTTTGTTATACTGAATTTTTATTTTTGGGATATTTTGTTTTGGTATTCTCGGTTATTAGGAAATAGTAAAAACTTTTTGAATTTAGATGTTTTTATATTTATACAAAGTCTTGCTTTAATATAAAAAATGTGATAGAATTTCATTTCCCCTCCCCCTATATAGCAGTGGACTCATATGAATCTGAGTCTACTGCCCCTAAATCAATTTTATTTTAACGAAGGAATAGAAAAAATGAAGAAAGATATTCATCCTGAATATGTTGAGTGTAAAGTAAGTTGTGCTTGCGGAAATAGTTTCGTTACTATGTCCAATAAACCGGAGCTTAGAATAGATATATGCAACGAGTGCCATCCGTTTTTTACGGGTAGCGAGAAAATAGTGGACGCAACCGGTAGAGTAGAGAAGTTTAAGAAAAAATATAATTTAAAATAGTTGATCTATTTTGTTCCCACTCCGATAGGAAATCTGGAAGATATCTCCATGAGGGCTTTAAAAGTCCTCGAACTTTCCGATACCGTCATCTGCGAAGATACGAGAGTTACCAAAAAGCTTTTCAGACTTCTTGAAAAGAGATTCGATATATCGTTGAGGGATAAGAAATTTCTATCGATGCACTCTCATAATGAGAGAGATTTTTTATCCAAAATCGATATTTCTCTCTTTAAGGAAAAGACGATCTCGTATCTAAGTGATGCCGGAATGCCTTCCGTAAGCGATCCCGGATGCGAACTTGTCAGATTTTGTCAGGAAAACTCCATAGAGTATGAAGTGCTTCCGGGTGCCAATGCCTTGCTACTTGCCTTCTCTTCAAGCGGTTTTTGCGAAACCAGATTTACGTTTTTCGGTTTTTTGCCTCATAAAGGTAAAGATAGAGAAAGAGAATTGAATCGTCTTTTAAGCTCTCCTTTTCTAACTATTTTGTATGAATCTCCCCACAGACTTTTAAAACTCCTAAAAGAGATAACTTCGATCGATCCCGATAGAGAGCTTTTTTTGATAAAAGAGGCTACAAAAATGTATGAAAAAAAATTCAAGGGAAAAGCTAAAGAGCTGTTTGAGAGTTTGAAAGATGAAAATATAAAGGGAGAATGGACGATAGTTATAGAAAAGAGTAAAAATATTCCGAAAGGAGATATTACGAAAGAGGATATTTTGTCTTTAAATATTCCTAAAAAAGAGATGGCGAAATTGCTCGCCAAAATAAGTGAAAAATCCGTAAAAGAGTGTTATAATCAGCTTTTGAAAAAAGAGATATAAAAGTAAAATTATGATAATATTCGGCAAGCAGGTATGTCTGTATGTACTAAAAAGACATTGTGATATAATTTGTGAAATTTATCTATCCAAAGAGGTGGATAGAGAACTGTTTCAAAAACTGGTTAAAACCGGTAAAAAGATTATAAGAATAGACAATAAAAAGGCCCAAGCTCTATCGAGAGGGGGTAATCATCAGGGGATACTATTTAGAGTAAAAGAGTATGAATTCGCTTCTTTAAAAGATTTGAAAGAGGGGAAATTTCTGCTCGTTTTATACTCTATCACCGATAGTGGAAATATAGGAGCGATCGTTAGAACGGCTTACGCTTTGGGGGTTGACGGGATAGTGATTACCGGTGTAAAGAGCGTCAATCTTGAGGCGATCGCCAGAACGAGCAGCGGGGCTCTTTTCGATATGCCGCTATCTTTGCATAAAAACGCTTTAGAGATTTTAAACGAATTAAAGCAGAAAGATTTTACCATCTATGCCGCCGATGTGGACGGGGAGGATATAGAGAGAGTGGATTTTTCGGATAGAAAAGTTTTGATTCTCGGAAGCGAAGGTGAAGGAATAAGCAAGAAGATTTTAAATATTGCCGACAAAGTTATAACTATCAAATTAAAAAGAGAATTCGATTCTCTAAACGTATCGGCGGCGGCAGCAATATTGTGTTATAGGATGAGTAATGGATAAAAAGAAAAACGACACTTTAGATGACGTTTTAAAGAGATTAAAAGAGATAGGAATTAAAAAGATAAGCTCCGATACTCATATAACGGAGCCCAATATAGAGGCTATATTAAATAAAGAATTTGATAAATTGAATCCGACTAAAGCGATAGGTTTTGCTAAGATTCTTGAGAGAGAGTATAATGTAGACCTTAGCGTTTGGAGAAAAGAGTTTAAAGATTATGTAAATCAGACTAAAAAACAGCAAGAGCATATATTCGTAACGGTTCCGGGAGAAGAAGAGGTCGAGACAAAAAGCGGTAAGCTGTTTTTGATAATAGGTGCGATCGCTTTGGTATTGATAGCTTACGGAACTTTCATATTCTTTAATTCTCACTCCGGCGTATCTAATGAAAACTCCAACTCTTCGGTTGTTAAAGAGATTAAAGAGGAGAACAAACAAGAGAGTCTCTCCAAAGATGAAAGCAATAAAGAACAGCCTCAAAATATACTTGCCTCTAACAGTACGATTTCCGATAAAAACGAGAGTTTTCAAGCAAAATCCGAGATTGTAAACGAAAATAACGAGACGGTCGTAGCGGAGGAGAATGGAAGTAAAGCTCTCCTTAAAGAGGAGAATTTAACGGCTTTCAACGAAAACAACGGAACTTCTAAAAAAGCTCTTCACGAGAGTTTCGTAATAGTTCCGAGAGCCAAGATTTGGGCAGGAGTGATATATTTGGACGATTATAAAAGAAAGCAGTTTTTAACGGATAAAAATATAACGCTGGATCCCTCGAGAGATTTTCTCATAGTAACGGGACACGGGAAATTTGATGTCTATATAGATAAAGAAAAGTATCATTACGACGATCCTTTGAAAGTGAGACTTCTTTACAAAGACGGGGATTTGGAAAAGATAGATGCCCAAATGTTTAAAACTATGAATAGAGGAAAATCGTGGTGAGAACTCTCTTTTTAGCTCTGTTTTTGACTCTCTCTTTAAATGCGGGAGAGGTTATCGAGGCGGTTAAGAATATTTTGGGAAATAGATATTATAGAAGTCAAAAGATAGTAAACGTTCTTTTTAGAAACGAGAATAGATTTTATAAAGGTTCCAGACTCGATATAGCTAAGATCGTCTCCAAACTAAAAGCCAACGGACTTTTGAATCTCTATTTTAAGATTCCAAAAGAGATGGAGATCTCTTTTGCTGCGGAAGGGAATCCTCTTTTGTTTTTGAAAATAATAAACGAGTCTTTGCACAATATAGGATATAGCTTTTTTACCACCAAAGAAGCTAAAAGAGAGGGAGACTATTTTCATTGGAAAATCGTTTTAAAAAGCGAGTCTGCTATGGATCCGGAGCTCTTTGCCAAAGAGCTTGAGAGAAGGGGAGTTTTTATTAGGAAGATTCGCCAAAGATCTCTAACAAGATGGGATTACGATCTCGATATCTTCAATGCGGAAGTTTTGGCGAAAAGTTTGAACTCTTACAATACTATCAATTTAAAAAAAC
>JAADDG010000130.1 GCA_013154075.1 Campylobacterota bacterium
AATCGTCAAAAAACTCGCTTATTATCACAGAAGAGACTACTCCGTCTACGTCATAATCTCCCACGATTGCTATCTTTTCTCTTTTTGAGATGGCCTCTTTGATTCTTTTAGCGGCTTTTTCTATATCTTTGAAAAGGAAAGGGGAGGGTAGCATCGATAGCTTTTTGCACTTATCCTTTTCAAAACGTTTTGATAAAATATTGAATATATCCTCTTTAGTTAGAATCTTGTTCATAACTATTTTCTATTCTTCAAAGAGGCTTCTATGAATCCTTTTATCACTTTGTTCGGGTTTTGAAGGCGTGACGTAAATTCCGGATGAAACTGTACTCCTATAAACCAAGGATGATCTTTTAATTCCACCGCCTCGATAAGTCCCTCTTTTGACTCTCCGCTTATAATCATTCCCTTTTTTTCAAACATCTCTTTATATTTCGGATTCGCTTCGTATCTGTGTCGGTGTCTTTCGTAGATTTTTTCTTTGTTATCGTAAATTTTTCTCAAAAGAGATCCCTCTTTGGTAATGCATTCGTACTCTCCGAGTCTCATCGTACCGCCGAGAGGACTTTTTTGGGTTCTTATCTGTTTTTGGCCGCTTGTATCGATAAATTCGTCTATTAGATAGATTATCGGATTTTTGCAGTTTTTGTCGAATTCGTGAGAGTTTGTGTCTTTTAATTTTAGGACGTTTCTTGCAAATTCTATCAAGCTAAGCTGCATTCCGAGGCATATTCCAAGATAGGGGATTTTATTCTCTCTTGCAAATTTGATGGCTTCTATTTTTCCCTCGACTCCTCTATGCCCGAAGCCTCCGGCTACCAAGATACCGTCTACGTTCTCCAAACATTTCGTATGGCCGCCTTCGATATCTTCGCTATCTATCCAATGGATATTGACTTTGGTGTTTAGATGAGCTCCTGCGTGTGTGAGTGCTTCTATCAGGGATTTGTAAGACTCTTTCAAGCCTACATATTTTCCTACGAATCCTATCGTAACTTCATCTTTCGGGGCTATTACTCTCTTTACGAGAAAGTCCCACTCCTCCATATCGGGATGAAGCTCGTTTAGGGATAGATTTTCGCATATGGGTTCTAAGATATTTTCTTTTAAGAAGTTTAGCGGTACTTTGTAGATGGATTCGGCATCCGCGGCCTCTATGACGGAGTTTCTCTCCACGCCGCAAGAGGAGGCTAATTTTAGCTTAAGCTCTTTTGGGAGTTTGTGTTCCGTTCTACAAATCAGCATATGGGGAGTAATACCGATTCTTCTTAACTCTTGGACGCTGTGTTGGGTGGGTTTTGTTTTAAGCTCTCCCGCCGCTTTTATGAAAGGGATCAGCGTTACGTGGATAAAAAGGGCTCTTTGTTTGCCAACTTCCGCCTTCATCTCCCTAATCGCTTCCAAAAAAGGAAGACTCTCTATATCTCCTACCGTTCCCCCTATCTCTATGATAAGGACATCTTTCCCTTCTCCGGCTATCTTTATTCTCTCTTTTATTTCGTTTACTATATGGGGTACTACCTGAATCGTTTTTCCAAGATAATCGCCTCTTCTCTCTTTCTCTATTACCGATAGATAGATTTGTCCGGTGGTGATGTTATTTAGTTTGGATAGGTTGGTATCCAGAAATCTTTCATAGTGGCCTATGTCAAGGTCGGTTTCCGCTCCGTCCGCGGTTACGAACACCTCTCCGTGCTCGAAAGGGCTCATTGTGCCCGGATCTACATTTAGATAGGGATCGATTTTAAGCATACTGACTTTAAGGCCGGATTGTTTCAAAATAGTGGCGATACTTGCCGACGTGATACCCTTTCCCAGGGAGCTTAAAACTCCTCCGGTTACAAAAATATATTTAGTCTCTTTATTTTCTTTGGTTCCCATTTCCGTCTCGTTTTTTTGGGACCTATTATATAATAGTTAGGTAAAAAAAGCACTTAAACGCTATGGCCGATATTGCTATAAAATCAAGTGAAAAGGAAATGTTATGAGAGCTTTGTATATTGTTTTTTTACTCTCTTTTTTCGTAGAGGCGGCATATTTGAGGCCCGTTTCTTTAGAGATCTATCAAAACGGATCTTTTTTAAGCGAAGAAGTTTTTTTGGATGCTAACGAATCGGCCGTAAATATCGATGTGAAAACTCCGCTTTATGTAAATTTGGATGATATCTCTATAAATCCGGCAAAAGATTGCAAAATCGAGGATTTTATGTTTAAAACTCAAGAGAATTTCAACGATGAGCTTCAAAAAGAGATAGAAGAGCTAAAAGATAAAATAGCTTCCATCGCAAATCAAATAGAGTCTTTAAAGATGAACAATAAATTTTTAGAGAGTCTTAGTTTGAGTAAAATCGATGGGGATTTTAAAGATATTAAAGAGTTATCGCTTTTTCATCAAAAGAGGCTGTTTGAAAATCTCGATAAAATCTCCAAATTGCAAAAAGAAAAGGCCCGTCTATCCTTAAAACTAAGAGAGCTTGAGCAAAAAAGAAGCGGAGATTCTTATAATGTTTTTGCGTTGAGTCTTTTTTGCAAAAAAGGCGTAAAAAAGGCGGCAAAGATCAAATATCCGGTAAATGTGGTAAAAAGAAGATCTTATAATATCTTTGCCGATAGCAAGGAAAAAAGCGTTTTAATAGAGAGTTTGTTTGTAATTACTCAAAAAAGCGGCAAAGATTTGAAAAATATTACTCTTATTCTCTCTTCAAGCCCCAAATTTAGAAGAATCTCTCCAGCTCCTTTTCGCCCTTGGTATTTGGAAGTTTTGAAATCTATGCCGATGGCGAAGAGAACTTTAAGAGAAGATAAAATTTTATCTATGGAAGCCTCTTTGCCGATTCCGAAGATCTCTTATGAGAGAGGTTTTGCCGGAGAGTTTTATAAAGTCTCTCATATAGATTTGAAAAACGGAGAGTCTAAATCCGTAGTTTTGGCAAAGGATAGCTATAAAGCCAAAAGATATACTCAGATAGACGGATACGGATATGCAAAACCTTTTATAGTGTTTGAGTTTGATAGCGATAAATTTTATAATCCCTCCAAAGCAAGGCTCTATCTTGATAATTTTTATATAGGAAGTTCATATTTTGAAGTAAAGAATAAAAAGAGTAAAAAACTCTATTTCGGAGAGGATTTGAATATCAAAGTAGATAAAAAGTTGGTTAAAGATTTTAGTAAAGAGCCTATTTTTAGCGCTAATAAGGTAAAAACCACTAAAATATGGAAGTATGAAATCAAAAACGATCACAAAAACTCTATGAGAGTTTTATTGATAGAGAGATCTCCCGTCTCTAAAACTCAAGATATAGAGGTGGAAGTGATCGCCAAACCCAAATATAATTATTTGGAGAAAAACGGGAAAACCGTTTGGGATTTTGTCTTGAGTTCTAAAGAGAAAAAAGAGATAGAGTTCGGATACTCTATAGAAAAACCTAAATAGGAAAAATATATGGATATAAAATATAAACCGTGCGGAGATTATATGACAAATTGTTATATAGTCTCTAAAAACGGAGTCGATTTGATCATAGATCCGGGAGTCGGGGCGAGCGAGTGGGTGCTTAGAAACGTCAAAAATCCGGTAGCGATTTTAAATACTCACGGCCATTTCGATCATGTGTGGAGTAATGCCGAGCTAAAGAGGGTTTTGAAGATTCCTATCTATATTCATGAAAAAGACGCCTTTTTTTTGGAAAGAGATCAGTTTCATATGGGGATGCCTACAAGCAAAGCCGACTATTTAATAAAAGATGAAAATAGTTTAGAAGTGGGAGGAGTGGAGTTTAGATTTCTGCACTTTCCGGGGCATACTCCCGGATGTTGTGTGATAGAGTTCGATGAGGCTTGGTTTAGCGGGGATTTTATCTTTAGAGGTTCTATCGGAAGAGTCGATTTTCCTTATAGCGATCCTAAAGCCATGAGAGAGAGTCTAAAAAGATTCAAACAAATTCCTTACGATAAAAGCGTCTATCCCGGGCACGGAGAGCCTACATCCGTCAAAAGAGAGCAAAAGAATATTGATTATTGGTTAATGATGATTTAAAGGTGCAGTTATGAATAAAGATCAGCTTTTTAAAAGAACCATAGCGTTTAAAAAAGAGGATTTCGAAGCTCACAGAGAGCTTTTTAAGGAGATAGGCAGAGGGCAAAAGCCTCATACCCTTTTTATAGGATGTTCCGATTCGAGAGTGGTGCCCAATTTGATAA
>JAADDG010000234.1 GCA_013154075.1 Campylobacterota bacterium
TAAAGAGGTTTTAGAATATTGGCCGCTGTTTTGATATCTTTGATAGCCAAAAGCTCGTAAATTCTTTTTTTATCCTTTCCCTTTAATTTTTCTCTATCCTCTTTGTATGCGGGAGAGTTTAAAAAAGCCTCTTTGAAGATGGCGGGATTGCTTGTAGCTCCGTTTATTACTCCTTTGTTTATCCACTCTTTGAACTCTTTTTGCAAAAAGTCTCTCTCTATAAAATCACACCATAAAGAAAAGCCTATCTCTTTCAAAAACATCATATTTCCTTTAATATTTGAGTTAAATCTTTGGTATCGATGATGACGTTTGCCTCTTTTTTCAAGATCTCTTTTGCACAAAAGGCGATTTTGGTTTTTGCGTATTTAAACATCGATCTGTCGTTGGCTCCGTCTCCGACTACGACGGTATCCTCCTCTTTTATATCAAGAAGAGTTTGAAGTCTTTTTAGCATATCTCCTTTACTAAAATCAAACATCATATTTCCGCCTACAAGTCCCGTCAGATAACCGTTTTTGGAATGAAGAATGTTGGAAAAATCGGCATCAAATCCCAAAATCTCTTTTGCGTAACTTGTGGCGTTTCTAAATCCTCCGCTAAAAACGGCCACTTTATAGCCTCTTTTTTTAAGCTCTTTTATACTCTCCTTAGCTCCCGGCATATAGGGAAGAGAGCGGCAGATTTTATCCACCTTCTCCACCTCAAGTCCCTCAAGCAGGGCCACTCTCGTAGTTAGACTTTCGAAAAAATCGAGCTCTCCTCTCATAGCCATTTCGGTAATTTTCGCCACTTTGTCCTTAAGC
The DNA here is from genome assembly GCA_013154075.1 of Campylobacterota bacterium. Classification (GTDB taxonomy): domain Bacteria; phylum Campylobacterota; class Campylobacteria; order Campylobacterales; family JAADDG01; genus JAADDG01. Next base: position 807 of record JAADDG010000234.1, read on the forward strand.
CCCAAAGCGTCGGCCAAGAAATCTATCGTCTCTCCGTCCATCAACGTCGAATCGAAATCGAAAACGCACAGTTTCATAAGAAGCCTTTTTGAAAAATTGGGTTTTTAAAATTTGGATATAATACACAAAAAGTTTTAACAAACGGATAAAGCGATGTTCGAAAAGTTTATCAAAAAGCTTAGAGAGGATAAATTTCTCACTTTAGAGACCACTCCCGCACACTCTCCCACTTTCGATCCCATTATAGATAAGATAGAGAGTTTGGGGCTTTATGAGAAGGTGGACGGTTTTAGCGCCACAGACAACCCTCTGGCCAAACTAAAATACAGCTCGATAATAGCCTCTTTTAAACTTCAGCAAAGATTCAAAAAGCCCGTTTTGGCTACGATGAGTATGAGAGATAGAAACAAACTCGCTCTTCAATCCGATCTTTTGGGAGCCAACGATATAGACGTAAGAGCTATTTTGGCCCTTACGGGTGATCCTGCTTCTGCGAGCGATCAGCCCAAAACCAAAGGGGTTTTCGAGGGAAACAGCAATTTATTGCTTGATATTATTAAATGTTTCAATGCCGGAATAGATTATGCGGGAAAGCCTTTTTTCGAAAAACCAAAAAAGATATATCCTTTTGCCGTCTCGAACGCCTATTCCAAAAACAGCAAAAACATTCTAAAAAAACTTATTCAAAAGATTGAACACGGAGCTTTCGGAATAGTGACTCAGCCCGTTTACGATCTCGATAACGCCAAACTTCTTATAGATCTTTTCGAGCAGGCCAAAAAAGAGGCTACCGTCAAAAACAACGATCCCGTTTTGATTTTAGGATTTTTCCCCGTTACGAAGCTTAGAACGGCTCAATTTCTAACCTCTCATGTTCCCGGCGTTTATGTGCCTAAGATGTGGGTGGATAAGCTCTATAAAGCCAAAAAGATCTCCGAAGAGGAGCAGGAGAAGGTGGGGTTTGATCTAAGTCTTGAGACATTTTTGAAGCTTTATGAGTTTTATCCGAAAATGCATCTGATGACGGCTAACAACTTCTCTTTGGCCAAAAGACTTTTAGATGAACTTTGAAAAGATCTATTTTTTATACGATAAGAGTGAGAATGTAGAGGAGATTTCAAAAAGCCTTAACGATAAATTTGAAAGCGTTGAAATCTCTCCTTTTAGTTTTGATTTTTCTTTCAAAGAAAACTCTCTTCTTTTTTTGATGATAGATGATGAGAGTTTCAAAAGATTTATTATCTCTTTAAAAGACTCTTTGACTATCGTAATAATCCCTTACGAAAAAAATCCCCTCACTCAAAAGAGTTTCGAGATTCCAAAAGGTGCTCTTGAAGCTTTGGAGCTTTTTTTCAAAGAGCCGTTTTTTAGCGATAGAATTCTTCTTTACAACTCAAAACCGGTACTAGATTGCATCAAAATAGGACACGGAGAGTGGATAGAGCAAGAGGGCTTTTTAAATTTTCCAAAAAGGCTCTTTCCCGTCTCAATCGAAACAAAAGAGAAGAAGTTAAAGAGTGCCTCTTTCTTGATGGAGATCTCTTTGGAAGCCGTGATGCAAAGAAGAAGATCATATTTTTTCAAAGAGAGTGAAGAGAGGCTTTGCGATAGGGTTTGCGCTACGATCTACTCTCCAAGGAGCGTTATAGAGGCGCTTAAACTAAGATATTTTTTTGCCAAAAAGAGCAAATTTTCCAAAACTCTGCCTGATGGGATAGGAGTTATAAAAAGCGATATTTTGAAAATCTCCGCACTAAAAGATGAGGAGCTTTTTTTATCTTTCGAAAAAGAGAGCCAAAGGGTAAAAGAGGCCGTTTTTGAAAGCAGAGCTATAAAAGCCAAAATAGCTACCGGCTGGAAGGGGTGTGTAAGAACCGAAGAGAGAAAAGAGAGTTTAAGAGTTCAAAATATTCTTTTTGAAGAGGAGGAGGTGGAGTTTTATTCCAAAAGAAGGCTTCCGTTTGTAAAAATTGCTTCCGAGAACTCTTTTGCGGAGCTTTTTAGGAAGCTAAGAGAGGCTTCAAAAGGAGGAAAGGCTTACTCTTTGCTGCTTATTTTAAGCGTTTTAATGGCTACTACGGGGCTTTTTCAAAACTCCTCTCCCACAATTATCGGGGCTATGATTTTAGCTCCTCTTATGGGGCCTATTGTGGCTTTGTCGATGGGGGCTTTGAGGTTTGATGGGGATTTAGTTGCTCGAAGTTTAAAGACTGTTATCTTTTCGGTGTCGTTTGCCGTTTTCTTATCGGCTATCTTTACGCTTTTGATGCCTTTTTATCACATAAACGATCAGATGGCTCTAAGGACCCATCCTACGCTTTTGGATCTGGCGGTTGCCGTGATATCGGGAATAGCGGCAGCTTACGGATATAGCGATTCGAAAGTGGGGGAGAGTTTGGCGGGCGTGGCGATAGCCGTGGCTTTGGTGCCTCCTCTTTGCGTTTCCGGAATAGGGCTTGGATGGGGCTCTTTTTCTATGTTTTATAACGCTTTTTTGCTTTTTTTGACAAACTTTGCAGGGATTGTTTTTGCCGCGGGGGTTACTTTCTATCTTTTGGGATACGCTTCGATAAAGTATGCGAAAGCCGCCTTTTTTATAAAGATGGCTATGGTTTTGATCGTAGCTTTTCCGCTCTATCTCTCTACAAGAACGCTTGTTAAAGAAGAGATGATTTATGAACAGATTTCCAAACTTGAAAATATCTCTTTGGATTCGAAAAAGATAAAATTGGATCTTGTTGGAGTTTTTCATAAAGAGGGAGAGACTTTCGCAAAGATCTCCGTTATATCTTCCAAAGAGCTTACGTTAAGTGAGAGAGAAAGAGTGGCAAAAAAGATAAAAAGAGCCATCGGAGAAGATATAAAGGTGATTTTGGAGTATGGAGCGGTTTATTAGAGGATAGTTAAATAGTATGATAGATTTAATTTATCGTAAAATGTGTCCCGGGTGTGGAGGCGAGATAGAGAGCTCTCGCTTAGCAAAAGGGCTTTTGTGCAAGCGATGTCTCCCAAATGAGGATGCTAATCCTTGCAAAGTTAAAAGTAACTTTAGCAAGGTTTGCAAACTAAAAGAGCAAGTTAAAGCCTTTGAGGAGCATTTTAAAAAAACTATAGGCTTTTCTTTGCGAGAGCTTCAACGAGCTTGGGCGAAGCGTTTTTTTCTTGGGCACTCTTTTGCAATGTTAGCTCCAACAGGTATTGGCAAAAGCACCTTTGGACTCTCTTTAGCTTCTTTTTTGCTTCCAAAAAAGAGTTATCTTATTTTTCCTACCAATCTTTTAGTAGAGCAAGCTTATAGCAAACTTCAAGCTATGGGGTATGAGCCTTTAATCTATAGTAGCAGTTTTTCT
>JAADDG010000216.1 GCA_013154075.1 Campylobacterota bacterium
GCCAAAATCGGCTCATAATATCCGCCTCCCAAAAACTCCACCTGATCATTTTCACAAGATTCTTTCATCAATGAAAAAAGCTCTTTATCGTTATCTTTGATGTATTCCAAAAGCCAACCGCTATAGTGGATAGAAAATTTAAAATCCTTATACTTAACAACCTCTCTAAAAAAAGGTTTATAAGCTCTCTCTATAGCCTCATCCACAACCTCTCTAAAATTATCCACCGGCTGATGACAGTGCGCACCCAAAAGCAAAGCGGTTTTTTTCATCTCTTTCCCTTACACATACCAATTTTTTAAAGATTCGTTTCCAAATTTCGCCTCGATCTTCGTATAAAGAGGCATAACCTGCACCAATTTCCCATCAATGAAGAGTTTAAAACCTATCTTTTTGCCCTCTATAAACTCTCTTAGAAATTTCATTTCTACAATATCGTCCACTCCAAACTCTATAAAATCTTTTTTATAAACACCTCTTTTTATCTCTATACTCTCCAAATCCTTATCTATCTCTATCTCAAGATAGGATCTATCCAAAAGAGATTTTATATCTCCTATCAAAGAGACATAGAAAAAGTCCCTATCGTGCCCGAACTTTATCTTCTCTATAACGAAATTTTTCAAACTCATCGAAGATAATTCATGCTCCAAATCGGCCTCACCCGCTTCGAGCCACTCGAAAAAGTTGCTGTTTTTGCCGTCTATTATAGGCGTTATCATATTTTGAGGCTCTTTTATGAAAAATATCTCATCTTTATCCGTGTGAACGATAGGCTTTAAAAGCTCTTTTGGAGGAATTTTTTGCATAAGAGTGTAGATATTTATCAGATGTTTTCTAAACAGAGAGTCAAACTCCTCCTTTTGAACGGTAAAGTGGTCATCTCCGTACCACCAAAACCAGTCACTCCCCTCGGCAATCATAAACTCTTTTTCTATCTTTTTTAAAAGAGACTCTTCAAACTCCTCCTTTTTCTCCAAAAAGTCTCTTTTGGTTTTAAAAATAAGCTCCCAAGCCCTGTTTTTCTCTTCATGCCCTATCCAGATTCTAAAATCTCCGTTTATCCAGCTGCCCGGAGTCAGATTATAAAGCTCCCTCTCTTCTATCGTCTCTTTTTTGGTAATATCCGTAAAAAAGGAGCACTCAAGCCAAGAGATCTCCTCTATCTTTCTATAGAGTTTATCGAAAAAATAAAAAGCGTTGTCTCTATAATGCTCCCACGCATTTTCGCCGTCTAAAATCACGTTTACGTTTTGATCCTCATTCGATAGATTGTAAATAGCTTCCAATCTTGAGATAAAATCATTAACCGCCCTATCCTCGTCCCATCCGCTATAGCTAAAACCTATCAGATCGCTAAGCTCTCTATCTCTAAAAAAGAGATATATTCCGCCCTCTTTGAAATGGAGTCTGTTTCTCTTGTAAATATCCTCTTTTCTAAAAGCCTTTACGGTCTTATACAAAATCTCCTCATCACTGCAGGCCCAAAGAATCTCTCTTTTGGAAAGCTCTTCCAAAAATTCATAACTCACACTCCCCTCAGCCGGCCAAAAGCCTATCGGTTTTCTTCCAAAAGAGCTCTCATAGTAAGAAATAGCGTAATCTATATGCTTGATTCCGTCATCTTTTAAAGAGATGGGATCTTTTGGCAAAGGAGTGGAGGGGTTTGATAAAGAGGCGTTCTTGATATCGAAAAGCAGAGGCTCTATAGGGTGATAAAAGGGAGTCGTAGATATCTCTATCTTTCCCTCTTCTTGAACTCTTTTATAATAAGGGATGATTTTGGATATAAAAGAGCTTAAAGTTTTAAGAAGCTCTATCTTATCCTCATGAGTGAAATCTCTCCCCTTTTTTATAAGATCTTTGACAACTTTATCGTTTTGTTTTAGATACTCTCCGCACCAAGAGAGAAGAAATAAAACCTCCAAATCCTGAAACTCTCTGTTTAAAAAGGCTTTAGAGGCCTCTTTATTGGAGGAAAATCTTCTCTTTTTCTCAAGAAGCTCTCCATATCTCTTCAAAGGCTTTATGCAGTTTTCCTCGTTTGAAAAAAAGAGATACTCTATTAGATACTCTCTCTCCTCATCCGATAGAAAATCGACATCTTTTCTAATAGCGTTCAAAAGCTCATCGTTTACGTGAAAATCCTCATACTCCTTTAGCTGCACCAAAAGAGAGGGAACGAGATTGAAAGTCCCCTTTATTTTAGAGAATCTCTCCACATACCAGACCATATCGTAATAGTCTTTAATAGCGTGCAAAAAGACCCACGGCATCTTTATAAGGCCGCTTAGATCATCCTTGTAATAGGGCTGATGCATATGCCATAAAAAAGAGATATAGAGCTTTTTCATATCAATCTTGTTTCCACTTCTCTATTTTTTCTTTGTACTCTCTTAAAATCTTCTCTCCCTTTTCTTGATTTTGAGCCTGAACGAAAAGATTTAGATAGTCTCTATCTTGATCGGGAATCATCAAAATCCAATCTTTTTCGTCTATCCAGATTTTAACTCCGTCAAGATGCGAAGATTTTTTGCCTTGAGAGTCCTCTAAAAATTTTCTCATCATCTTACCCTTTAGAGTGTTAGGGCAGGGCGCATGATCCTCTTTGTAATAGAATTTATCCATATTCTCAACGATGGAGGATATCTTAAAGCCGTATTTTATCATCATTTCAACCATTTTCAAACTTGCAAAAATCGTATCTCTATTTAGTGCAAATTCGGTAAAAGCGAAATTTCCATCAACCGAAGCCACAAGCGTATACTGTCTTAGCTTTTCTGCCGTAAAGTTTCTATATTTTCCTCTCTCTATAATAAGATTTTCGAACTTATCATCCATAAAATCAGGGGCCCAAGCCGGCAAAAAGACCTTTTTCTTCTCTTTTGAAGAGTCGTTTATCATCTTAAGCATTACCAAAAGAGCTATATGAGGCTCCAAAACCTCTCCGCTATCGGAGACTATATCCATCTTCTGTCCATTTGGATAGATAACAAAACCGGCATTTAGATTGAGATTTTTTACAATCAGACTCAAATCTCTTTTGGCATGTTTTAAAATAGTAGGCAGTACCGTCAATTTCTTCTCATCCGGATAAGCGTTTAGAGTGATGTTTTCCAAATTAAGCTCACTCAAAAGCTCGGGATAAATAGAAGAGATCGATCCGTAAACCAAATCAACCGCTATTTTGAAATCTTGAGCTCTTATCATATCTTTATCAAGATGTTTGATAATCTCCTCTTTGTATTTTTTATCTAAAAATTTGGCCTCCGTAATGGTTCCTATCTCTTCAGGATCGACTCTTCTAAAATTCTCTCTAAAAAAGATTCTCTCGATACTCTTTGCCGTATTTGTATCTATTCTAAGACCGTCTTGCGTAAAAAATAGAATCTCCGTATCAGTTTTGGAGTGAATACTTTGTCTAAAATGAACACCAGCCACTATATCTTTGTTGTTTGCAAGATTGAATCTCATAGCGGAAGAGGGCATAAAAGTGATATCGATTACGTTTATTCCCGTGGATAAAAGCCCTCCCAAAAAGGCTCTCTTTAACATTCTGGAGCTTTTGTGATAGTCTCTCGATACATAAACGGTACTTCCAAGAGGCAGAGTACTTCCCAAAGCCTCCGCAAGTTTCGTAGCCATTTCGCAAGAGAGCTCGGTATTTGTTCTTCCCTTTACGCTTCCCTCTTCAAAAATGGAGCTTTTATATTTGCTTCCCCAAACGATATTGTTGCTTACGATAGCATTGTCGCTAACGATCTTATCGGGCCAAACCGTCACATCCCTTTCAAAAGATACATTATCGCCTATATCGCAATCTTCGGCTATAATAGCTCCCTCTTTAATCTCCACTCTATCCCCGATTCTATTATTGTTGCAGATAACGGCATTTTTTATTCTGCTCTCTTTACCTATTTTTACATCATCCCAAACGACACTCTCTCTTATCTCGCTACTCTCTTTTACCTCTACCTCGTCACCCAATACCGCGTTTTCCAATTTTACCCCCTTAGAAATTTTGCTGTTTTTACCTACTACGACCATTCCTTTTACCTGATCCTCCGATAAAGAGAGATCATCCTCCGTATACAAAACACCCTCTTTAAACTCTATCTTTTTACC
>JAADDG010000091.1 GCA_013154075.1 Campylobacterota bacterium
AGTCCTGCGAATTTGACTGGAAGTGGAGTAGTGGGGTTATGACATTCGAGGAAAATCTCGATAAAAACACTCTGCAGGAGATCGTAGACGAGTGGAAAAACACTTTTTTATGCGGTCTTGAACCCGAACAAACCGCACCGGTTTTTATCGTGCATACAGATAAGGGCAGGTCTGAAATACATTATATAATGCCCCGTGTAGAGCTTACAACCGGCAAATCTTTTAACCCCTATTTTGTAGGTAGAGATTTTAAGAAAAAGGATCTTTTCCAGGAATACATTAATGCTAAATACGGGCTTTCCTCTCCTCGCCCTGGGCTAACAAAGAGTAAGCCCAAGTGGGCGAAAGACAAAAAATCTGTTTTAACACAATTAGATATGGAATTGGAAAAACTTGTAAAGTCTGGAGAGATCGAGAACCGGACCGACATCGTGGCGAAGTTGACGGAGTGGGGGTTTGAGATAGCGGACGATATTACGAATAAGAACTATATTCCTATCGTAAATCCGGATAATCCGGAAGGCAGGGCATGGAGATTAAAAGGAGCGATCTATAAGAAAGATTTTAATGCAATTAACGAGTTGGAACGCATAAGCGAACCGGCAAAACACCGCCCAATCGAGGAGATTAAATCCGAATTGGACTCTATTATAGAGAAGAATACAGCATACAACAAAAGGAGATACCCGTATGAAAGAAGAAACAGCCTTACAGCAGATCGAAACAGAGCTGAGACAGCCCCGAAACAGCAACGAGAAGAACTTAATCGAGCTATTACAGAGACAGAACGAGATCTTGCAAAACTCTCTAAAAGAAATGACCGCACAGCGTATGTTAGAACAAAAAGAATTGCAGACAAGCGAGAATACGGAGATGCTCTTAGTGCAATTATTACAGGAGCAAAACAAGCGAATAGAGAACATCGAAGCACAGCAACAGCAGATATTAAGAGCATTGCAGAGCGACAGCGACAGCGAGAGCTTGGAAGAGCAGTTAAAGGCAGTATTACAGCCGTTATTCGGGAGCTTGGCAGCGACTTTATCAGAGCAGTTAAACAGATTGTCACAGAGGTAGAAGAGAGGTTTAAACAGCCGAAGATCGAGAGTCTACTCGATCACGATTTGCCCGGAGATCTTGGGGGTAATAATTTTAAGTTGTAGGTGTAGGTGTCTTTTTCGAAAAAGGTAGAAATTAGTATAAAATAGTTCGAAATTAGTATAAAATTATTCGAAAAAGGTAGAAAAATGTTAAGTTTTATAGCAAGTTTGTTAAGTTTTGTTAAGTCTGCTTTTTAATACATATAAAACCTATCTTATAGTGTAATTTTATGTGTTTTCTACCTTTAGAGTAGAGTTCGAAATAGGTAGAAATTAGTATAAAATAATTCGAAATTAGTATAAAATTATTCAAAAAAGGTAGAAAAATGTTAAGTTTTATAGCAAGTTTGTTAAGTTTTGTTAAGTCTGTTTTTTAATACATATAAAATAAGGTAAAAACAGGGCGAAGCCGAGAGCGAAGCGACTAAGAAAAGACCTCCTGAAGCACAGCGTTCAGGGGTTGGTCTGCCCCTTCTTTGCACAGTATTGGGCGTTTGGTCTGCCCCTTCTTTTAGAACCTCTTAATAAGGTTATCGAGTGCGGCTTTTGCCTCATTCATATCTGCTTCTTTTTTCGACTTTGGATTTATTTGTATTCGGAATTTTTTCTCTTTTGCAAGGGCTTTAGTTTTAATTAGCTTTACTTCTGTTAAGTCAGATTTTTTGGAGATCTCTTTTAGTTGTCGTTCGACAAGAATAGATAGATCAGACATATATCTATATTTCGAGTTCTGATCTAAAGATAATAATTTCATCATGTGCTTTTGTGTAATATCTATATATTTGTATCCCTTAAAGCTCTGCAAATATTCATAGATTTTCATGGCATATTTTGTGCGAAATCTATTAAGATAAGGGACGAGTTCGAGCATAGTAAAATTACCCTCGATCTGCATCATATATGCTACTAATCGAGAGATTTTAACAGTTACCAACCATTCGCCTTCTGCATTTTTTTTAAAACCTGCTTCGTCCAGGAACGATATAGAAAGCCATTGGTATATTGTGTTATCGATAGGGTGTTTAAAATTGTTTAATTCTAACGGCTCTCTAAGCTCTCTAAGGGCATCTTTTATTGTTTCTACATACCTGCCATCTTTTTCTAAGCCCATCATGCTCCTAAGCGTAGAAAAGCTTATATTAGCCATATCGTGCTTCCAGCTTTGTGGGTGTTTTTGGTAAGCCCAATAGATCGTATTTAAAGCCCGTTTTGCCATTAGGCTATAGCTATCTGTACCTCTTACCAGTTCGTTCTTTTTATGTATCGTTATTTTCTTTTCCATGCACCATTATAGCCTATAAATTCCTTAAAAAACGATAAATGAGGAGTTTTAGTCCGTAATATGAGGAGCATAGTCCGTTAAATGAGGAGTTTTAGTCCGTTAAATGAGGAAAACAAGTCCGTTAAATGAGGAGTTTTAGTCCGTTAAATGAGGAGTTTATACCCCGCAAAGCCCCACTACACCGAACGAAACGGGGTGTCGTTAAGATAGGTTAAGATAGGTTAAGATAGGTTAAGAGGGAAAATCGCAGATTTTCGGGGGGCAGAGCCCTCGGAAGAATTGCTCCGCAATTACTTCTATTAAGTCCCCTCCGGGGACGATAGGGCAGTCCTGACGGACTGCGAAAGGTGGTCGCTACGCTCCCGATTAAGTTATAGCTCCTATGGTCGCTATAACCTGTCCGCCTAAACTGCTACCGCAGTTCTGGCTCGGCGGACGGGGGTCGCTTCGCTCGGCTGATAGGGTGTGATGTGATGTTTTGTTTGCAGATCGTAGTTTTATAGGCTAATAGACACCTCTAAACGCTCAAATAAGCGGTTTTATGCCTATTTGGTAGGGCATGGTGTACCGTAGCCTACAAAAACGGCTTAGATGATCGTTTCTGTCGAAACGGCTACGCAGAAATATATTTTTTAGCTGTAATTCTCGATACATCGGCGATTTTGGCGACTTTTGCTATTGTTACCTTTTCCCCTGCGTCCTCGATCTCCTTAATCGCTCTCTCCACTTTCTCTCTACTGATCTCTGCCCGAAGTGCTGCCGCTTCTGCTGCGGCTCTCACTTTGTTGGATTTGTCCTCCGTTTTTCTTACTGCTCTAAACCCGTGCTTCTCCAGTACCGCCTTGGCTACTTCTAATTCGTCCGCTTCCTCTCTACTTACCGAAATTTCGTACCCAAAAAATCTAAGTTTCATAATCAGCCTTTCCTATTTTGTATATTTCAATTATACCAAATTTATCATTATATGTCAAGTCGTTTAAACGAAATATGTATATTTCATACAGTCGAAATATACATTTTGGGAGAGAGTGAGAAATGAAGATTGACTGTAAAAAAATATACCCTATAATCGCACAAAAATGGGCTATTTTTGAACGATCTCTTTTTACTTATATTTTAATACACCCAAACCGTTTTTTTGATTGTGCGTTATTTTCGTGCAATTTCGCTCCAATCCTACATCACCCCTCTTCAAAAAACAACCTCAAAACGGAGAGGAAGGTTATCCGGGCGAACCAAAAATTGCGATAGCAATTTTAGCCCGGCTGTTACCGCCGCCGTCTGAATAATTTTCTAATTTGCTTAGGAGGCTTTGCCCTGGTCTCTTCTTCTTTATCAATCTGCACCGGTTTTTTTACCGGCTTGGAGATCTCTTCGATCTCCTCCACCTCTTCATTTACTTTTTTATATCCTACTGTGTACTTTTTCCAACTCTCTTTTTCTCTTTTCGTTCCAAATTTTTCAATTAATTCATTGAAAAATTCAAGCTCTTCAATGTTTACTTTTTTACGATTTATCGCCACCAAATATTTCCGCTGCAACTTTGTTCCAACTCGATCTACGATCTTAGCAGCACTCAATTTATTCTTCATATTTTTATTCTTCATAAATCTATTTCCTTTTTTGTATCGCATCTATATTTATGCTATTATACCAAATACAATAAGCAGTAGAGGGAAACCAAGCGAGACTACCCGAAAGTAAACCTGCGGTTTATTTCGGGGTCTCGTTAGGCGGGGCAAGCC
>JAADDG010000167.1 GCA_013154075.1 Campylobacterota bacterium
AGTTCAATCCAACGTAGAGGGAAGGGATCTTGTCGGTTTCGTGGAAGATGTGAAAAAAAGAATCGAAAAAGAGATCAAACTTCCTACCGGGTACTATATAACCTACGGAGGAGAGTTTGAAAATCAGCAAAGAGCTATGAAAAGGCTTGCCATAATCGTGCCCGTAGCTTTGTTTTTGATTTTTATTTTGCTTTTTATCTCCTTCAAATCCATTTTGCAGGCCGTTATCGTTATGATAAACGTTCCTTTGGCTTTGATCGGAGGATTTGCGGGACTCTATTTTAGCGGAGAGTATATGTCCGTACCGGCATCCGTGGGATTTATCGCACTGCTTGGTATCGCGGTTTTAAACGGCGTGGTGTTGGTAAATTACTTCAATTCGTTACTTCAAAGAGGTTATGAGGTGACGGAAGCGGTTAAAATAGGAGCTATGAAGAGATTAAGGCCCGTTTTGATGACGGCTATGATTGCTGCTTTGGGACTTATTCCTCTGCTTTTTGCGACTGGACCCGGATCTGAAATACAAAGACCTTTGGCCATAGTGGTTATCAACGGACTTATAAGCTCTACCGCGCTTACTTTGGTGATTTTACCCGTTTTATATATTCTTGTGATGAGAAAGCGGGATCAAAGATAATGCGGCGTTTCCCGCTTTTGCGGGAGCGTTTTGGTAGATGGAGAAATAATAGAATTTTTAGCTTATATTACTTATAATAACTACTTTGGAAAAACTTATAAGACTTTTTTACAAATTAATTTAAAAGGTAATTTTTTGTTTAGCGAGATTTGGCAAAAGATAGAAAAATCTAAAAATATAGTTTTAGCTTCTCATAAGAATCCGGACGGCGACGCATTGGGTAGTAGCTTAGGATTTTTTAATGTTTTGAAGAAAAAAGGCATAAATGCATATCTTTTTAATGTAACTAAACAGCTTCCACCTAAATTCGACTTTTTGAAAGGCTATGACAAGATAAAATCGACTTTTCCTAAAAAATGTGATCTGCTTATAGCTTTCGATTGCGGAAATTTTGACAGACTCGGTATAGAGAGGGGGGAGTATCCGATAATAAACATAGATCATCATAGAAACAACTCAATGTTCGGCGATCTCAATCTTGTGGACGAGAGCGCTCCGAGCTCTTCGGCCATTGTTTTTAATATGTTAAAAGAGCTTAATATAGAAATAGGCAAGGACGCCGCCAACTGTTTTTATGCCGCTTTAGTGGAAGATACGGGCTTTTTTTCGTATGAAAGCGTTAATAAGAAGGTGTTTGATATAGCTTCTTCCATGGTGGAGGCGGGGGCCGAGCCTTTTTTTGTGGCGAAAAATCTAAGAGAGAGAAACTCTTTGGGAAGAATGAGGCTTACGGCTCTTTTTATAAATTCGTTAAAACTTTATAAAAATGCGACGATTGCTTGCGGGATAGTTACGCAAGAGATGTTTAAAAAAACGGGTGCTTTAAGAAGCGATGCTGAGCATTTGTGCAATCTTGCCAGAAGTTTGGCTACGGTTGAGCTTAGTATTTTGTATATAGAAGAAGAGGACGGAAAATTTAAAGTGTCTCTTAGAAGCAAAAACTTTATAGACGTCTCCAAGATAGCTTTGAGATTTAACGGCGGAGGTCACAAAAGATCGGCCGGTTTCGAAACCACCGAAAAAGATCTCTATTCACTAACCAAAAAAATTATAAAAGCGAGCGGAATTTTATGAGAGAGAGAAGAGGATATTTTACGAGAGGATTTTTGATATTTCTATTTTTTGCGGCTTTGATCGGAGGCGGAGTCTATTTTTTTATGACTTCTCCCAAATTTGAGAGAAACGCGCCCGTAATCGAGGCTCCAAAAAGCGTAATAACCAATCTTAGAAAACCTATAAAGATAAAAATCAAAGATGATACGGGGATCAAAAGAGTCAGGATCTTAATAACCGATGGCAAAAGAATTTTGGTAAAAGATCAAAAAAGTTTCGATGGTAAGCAAAAGAGTTTGGATTTGGCGATCAATTATCCGGCTTTGAAGATAGCGCCTGACGGCAAAAAAATATATTTGGTCGTTGAAGCCCAAGATATCAGCTATTGGAACTATTTCAAAGGGAATAAGAAGTTATCCAAAACCGTAATTTCGGTGGATAAGAAAAAGCCGGAACTCTATCCGATAGTAAGCTCCTATAAGATAGTAAGAGGCGGGAGCGCTATAGTCGTTTTTAGAGCTTTCGATAAAAATTTAAAAGAGGTATATATTCAAACCAACTTTGGCAAAAGATTTAATTGTACCCCTTTTTACAAAGACGGGTACTACATTTCTCTTTTGGCTTGGCCGGTTAGCGAGAAGAAATTTAGAGCGAGGCTTGTGGCTTTGGATAAAGCCGGTAATAAAAACAGATACGTAATAGATCTGTTTTTGAAAAACAAATCCTATAAAATCTCGAAAATAAAATTGAAAGAGTCCTTTTTAAAAGGCAAAATTACCGATTTGGCTCAGGATATCTCCGATAAAGTGGCATCTTTACCTCTTGGAGAGAGGTTTAAATATATAAACGAAACATTAAGAAACGAAAACGAAGATAAGATAGAGAAAGTTACTACAAAAACAACCTCTTCCAAGATAGATAATTTCGATATCAAGCCTTTTCATCCTTTGAAAAATGCTGCTGCGGTGGCGAGTTTCGGAGACCATAGATTTTATTATTTTAATGATAAGGAGATAAGTTCCTCTTATCATCTCGGTCTCGATTTGGCAAGCACCGCCGCTGCGGATATAATTTCGAGCAATGACGGAAAAGTGGTTTTTGCCCAATATAACGGGATTTACGGAAACAATTTGATAATAGATCACTCTTTGGGGCTCTATTCTCTTTATGGCCACTGCTCCACTATTTTCGTTCAAAAGGGAGATAGCGTAAAAGCCGGAGAAGTTGTAGCCAAAACTGGTAAAACGGGGCTTGCTTTAGGAGATCATCTACATTTCGGTATAATTGTACAAGGAATTGAGGTAAGACCCGATGAGTGGATTGACAAAAAGTGGATAAAGGTAAATATTTTAGATGTCGTTCAAAGAGCCAAAAATATCATTGATAGAAGAGTTAGATGAGAGTAAAATATAAAAATATTAGAGTTTTCGATATCGAAATTGAAAATGATGAAAAGTTTTTCTCATATTTTGAAAAGAATAGAGTTTTGTTGCAAGACAATATGCTATTTTTAAGAGGAAACGTCACTAAAGAGATAGTCGAGTTTTTGGAGAGGAACGATATTTGCTATTACGACGTAAGCAGATGCAAGTTAAAAAAATTATTAAATAAAACTCATAAAGAGGAAGAAAAGAGTAAAGAAAGCTTAAACAAGATAGAATTTAATAACGAAAGAGAAGAGAGGATAGGTGAAAAGGGAGTAAAAACGCTCGTTTTCAATCGTCCCATAAGATCGGGAGAAGAGATCGTAACGAAGGGCGATTTGGTCATTTTCGGGCGGGTAAACAGCGGCTCGAAGATCAAAGCGGAAGGTAACGTAGAGATATTCGGCGAGATCGACTCTCTTGTCGAGTGCGAGGGAGATTTTATGCTGATTAGAAAGATAGGGCTCGGTAACGTTATCTTCAACGGAGAGATTTTAGAAAAAGGGCTGTTTACCGATATGAACAGAGTTAAAAAAGTTGTCATGAACAACGGTAAAATAGAGATAAAGGATATTTTGTGAACCAAACTACAGTAGAGAGAAAAGTAAAAAGCGTAGGGATCGGTTTGCATACGGGAGAGCCTATCGAAATTACGATAGAGCCGCTTGAGAGCGATCAAGGAATCGTATTTTACAGAAAAGATAAACAGACAACTATAGAAGCTAAACCTCAAAATGTCGTAAACACTCAAATGGCCACCGTTATAGGGAAAGGGGATGCGGTAATTTCTACTATAGAGCATCTTTTATCCGCCATTTACGCTTACGGAATAGATAACGTATATATTACCATAGACGGGCCGGAAGTGCCGGTAATGGACGGAAGCGCTATTAGTTTTTGTATGATGTTGGATGAGGCGGGTATCAGAATGCTTCCTAAAAGCAAAAAGATTTTGATGATTAAAGAGAGCGTGGAAGTTAAAGAGGGTGAAAAGTTCGTCAGACTCTCCCCTTCCAAAAACTTTACCAATTACGATTTTGTAATCAGCTTCGATCATCCCGTTATAGGGACGCAATGTTATAATTTTCAATTTAGCAAAAAAGCCTATTTAAGAGAGATAGCCAAAGCGAGAACTTTCGGTTTTTTAAGAGACGTGCAGTATCTAAGAAGCAAAAATTTGGCTCTTGGAGGCTCTTTGGACAATGCGGTCGTTTTGGATGATTATAAGATCTTAAATAGTGAAGGTTTAAGATATAAAGACGAATTTGTAAGGCATAAGATTTTGGATGCCATGGGAGATTTGTCTCTTCTTGGTATGCCGTTTTTAGGCTCTTACAAAGCTTTTGCCGGAAGCCATAAACTAAATCATCTTTTGACAAAAGAGCTTTTGAAAGATAAGAGCAGATATGAAATAAAATATTTCGAAGAGATTCAGGAATTCTCTTTCGCAAAGGCCTATTCATAAAAAGAAGAGTCGAAGTTTTGGTGATTTCGGTCGCCTCTCCTTTGCTAATAGGGATTTATGAAAACGGGAAATTGATAGAGGAGATTAAAAGAGAAGGAAAAACAAGCGAGATACTTCCCGTTTTGTTTGAAGATATTTTGAGACGTTACGATCTCTCTTCTCTCTTCTACGCAAAAGGTCCCGGAAGTTTTATGGCTATCAAAATCTCTTATATTTTTTTAAAAACTTTATCTATTATAAGGGATATTCCTCTTTTGGCTGCGGATGCTTTCCATTTTAACGAAAACTCTCCCATAAAAGCTGTAGGAAAACTCTATTTCGTAAAAGAAAATGGTATAATACGCACTAAAAAATCGGAGTATAAAGATTTAAAAGAGTTCTCTTTGCCCGAGATTTTGGATAGAGAGATTTTCGAATCCGATTTTGAACCTCTATATATTTTACCTGCGGTTTAAGGATTATGATTTGGTATTTACTGTTCCGGCTACGAGTGCCAATTTGGGACCCGGCTTCGATACTTTAGGGCTTGCTATCGATCTTAAAAACAGAGTGATTATTAAAAAATCCAAATTTTTAAGTATCTCTCTAAAAGGAGAGGGCGAAAACAACTACAGACTGAAAACCAATAATAAATTCGTATCCATCTTTTACGAGATTTATCAATCCTTAACCGGAAGAAGAGATAATTTCAGATTCGAGTTTCAAAACAATATCCCTTTGGCAAGAGGGATGGGGAGCTCTTCGGCCGTAATCGTCTCCGCCATAGGTTCGGCTTATGAGATGGCCGGTTTGAAAGTGCCTAAAGAGAAGATTTTGAATAAAGCTTTGATTTACGAAAATCATCCCGACAACATCTCTCCCGCCGTTTACGGAGGGTTTACCGTATCGATAATTGATGCGGAGAAGGTTTATGTCAAAAAAAAGGAGCTTCCAAGCTATCTAAAGGCCGTTATGGTGATTCCAAATAGAGCGATGTCCACCAATCTCTCGAGAAAAGCTCTTCCTAAACACTATAAAATGCAAGATATCGTGTTTAATATCTCCCACTCCTCTTTTTTAACAGCGGCTTTTTTCAGTGAAGATTGGGAGAGTTTGAGACTCGCTTCCAAAGATAAGATTCATCAAAAGTACAGAATGCAGGCTATGAAGGAGCTTTTCGACGTTCAAAGAATAGCTTTGAAAAACGGGGCTTTGATGAGTACGCTTTCTGGAAGCGGATCTTCTTTTTTCAATTTGGTTTATGAAGATGATGCAAAAAGGATCAAAGAGGCTTTAAAAAA
The DNA here is from genome assembly GCA_013154075.1 of Campylobacterota bacterium. GTDB lineage: Bacteria > Campylobacterota > Campylobacteria > Campylobacterales > JAADDG01 > JAADDG01. The sequence goes on from JAADDG010000167.1 coordinate 5,860, forward strand.
AGCTTTCCCTTTTTTCAGAATTGAAATATTTAATCTGGATAACTCCGGATTTGAAGTAAAAAAACTTTAAAAATAAAGAAATTTTGGTATAATTCATGACTAAACCTATCAGGCAATGTATATGTTGTAAAGGAAGATTTATTCAAGAAGAGTTAAATAGATTTTTATGTATTGACGGCGACTTGTACTATTTTACCCATAATAGAGGAAGAAGCATATACGTCTGTACCCCTTGCATAGAGCAAAAAAGCAAAAAATTATTAAAATCGTTAAATCATCGTTGTAAAAAAAATTATGATAATATCGAGAAGTTTTTCGAAAATATAAGGAGTATTTAGTTAATGGGAAAAGTTCGTATTCACGAAATCGCTAAAGAAATCGGATTAAAAAGCAAAGAAGTTTTAGAGAAAGCAAAAGAGATCAACTTGGAAGTCAAGTCTCCTCAAAGCGCCGTAACGGAAGAGACGGCAAACGTTTTGATAGATTATATAATAAACGGGGTAAGACCTAATTTGGAAAGTGCGGAGAGAGAGAAGCCAAAAGAGTCCAAACCCAAAGAGAGCGTACAAGAGGAGCAAAAAAGCGAAAGCAAAGAATTAAAAAAAGAGGAGCCGTCAAAAGAGAAAGAGGAGCAAAAAGAGCTTCCTAAAAGAGAGCAAAAGTCAAAAGAGGAGAGGGAAGAGAAGAAAACTTTTGAAAAAGAGAAGAAAGTTTTCAAAAAAGAGAAAAAAGAGGAAAAAGAGAAACCTATAAAAAGAGAGTCTTTGGCTCAAGCCTCTTTGAAGAAAAGAAGAGGGCTCGTTATCGTCAAAAAGAAAAAGCCCAAAGTCGCTCCCGAGGCTAAGAAAGAGGAGATAAAAGAGGAGAGTCCGGCTCCTAAGAAAACCGCTACTTTGAGCGCCGCAAGCGTAGCGGAGATGGTAAGTGTTAAAAAGAAAAAGCCCAAAAAGACTCCTGCACAGCCTAAAAAGAAAGAAGAGGTAAAGAAGCTCGATATCAATATAGAGTTTAAAGACGTAGAGGTTGAAGAAAACGACGTAGTGGTTCTTCCGGATCTTACGGATATGGGTAAAGAGGAAGAGAAAGAGCAGGTAAAGAAAAAGATCGAACAAAACAGAATCAAAACTACCAAAAAAAGTCCGTTTCTAACTCAAGATATCAAAAGAGGCGGTTCCAAAAAGAAAAAGAAGAAAAAGCAAGAGCAAAGTGAATCCAAAGAGGTTAAAAAGATCAAAATTCCTGAAGAAATTAGAGTCTATGAGTTTGCCGAAAAGATAGGAAAACAGCCAAGCGATATCATCAAAGCTCTTTTTAATTTGGGTGTTATGGTTACCAAAAACGACTTTTTGGATAAGGACGCTATAGAGATTTTGGCCGAAGAGTTCGATATAGAGGTAGAGACTATCAATCCTTTGGATGAGTTCGATTATCTATCTCAATATGAGAATTTGGAGCTTACAAGTGACAATTTCATAGAGAAACCTCCCGTAATTACTATTATGGGACATGTCGATCACGGTAAAACTTCTCTTTTGGACAAAATCAGAAGTACCAAGATAACGGAGAGGGAAGCCGGTGGAATTACTCAGCATGTGGGAGCTTATACGGTAGTCAAAAACGGCAAGAAGATCACTTTTATCGATACGCCGGGACACGAAGCGTTTACGGAGATGAGATCGAGAGGTGCTCAAGCTACCGATATAGCGGTAATCGTCGTAGCCGCGGACGACGGAGTGAAACCTCAAACCAAAGAGGCTTTGGACCATGCAAAGGCTGCAGGCGTTCCTATAGTAATAGCCGTTAATAAGATAGACAAGCCCGAAGCAAATCCCGAACTTGTAAAATCTCAGCTTGCGGAGCTTGGGATAGTTCCGAGCGATTGGGGCGGAGAGTACGATTTTGTGGAAGTTTCCGCAAAAACGGGACAAGGTATAGACGATCTTTTGGATACTCTTTTGCTTCAAGCTGAAGTTATGGAGCTTAAAGCCAATCCGGACGTTCCGGCTAAAGCCATCGTTATAGAGAGCTCTTTGGAGAAGGGAAGAGGCCCGGTTGTGACGGTGATCGTTCAAAACGGAACTCTCAAAAAAGGCGATATTATTGTTTGCGGCGGGACATACGGAAGAGTTAGGGCTCTTTTGGACGATGAAGGCAAAAACATAAAAGAAGCGGGCCCCGGAGAGCCGGCAGTTGTCGTGGGACTGAACGAAGTACCTAACGCGGGCGATATTTTGGTGGCCGTAGAGAGCGAAAAGATAGCCAGAGATTACGCTCAAAAAAGAGCCGAATATCTAAGACAAAAAGAGCTTTCGAAAAGTACCAAAGTTACTTTGGACGAGTTAAACGAGATGATAGCCGAGGGATCTATCAAGTCTCTTCCCGTTATTATCAAAGCGGACGTTCAGGGAAGTTTGGAGGCTATCAAATCCTCTTTGGAGAAATTGAAAAACGAAGAGGTGAAAGTAAATATCATCAGTGCGGGAGTCGGAGGAATTACCGAAAGCGATATCTCTTTGGCATCCGTTAGCGATAACTGCGTAATTTTCGGATTTAACGTAAGGCCTACGGGATCGGTTAAAGAAAAAGCCAAAAGAATGGGAATTCAGATAAAGACCTATAACGTTATTTACGATCTTATAGATGACGTTAAGAATCTCTTAAGCGGTCTTCTATCGCCCGTGGTTAGAGAAGAGGCGTTGGGACAAGCCGAAGTTAGAGAGGTATTTAATATTCCGAAAGTCGGAACGGTTGCCGGATGTATCGTTACCGACGGAGTTATCAATAGAGGTGCGAAAGTCAGACTCATTAGAGACGGTGTTGTTATCTATGAGAGCACCATATCCTCATTGAAGAGATTTAAAGATGACGTAAGAGAAGTTGCCAAAGGGTATGAGTGCGGTATAGGAATAGAGAACTTCAACGATATTAAAGTGGGTGATTTTATAGAGAGTTTCAAAGAAGTGGAGGAAAAAGCCACACTATGAAAGAGAAAAGTATAAAATTAAAAAGAGTCGAGAGCGTTTTAAAAGAGCTTATTCCGGAAGCGCTTTCTACACTAAATGATGAGATGTTAAAAGGGCTTTGTGTAACCGACGTAGATTGCAGTAGAGGCAAATATGACGCCGTTATCTACTTGGATAAAAGCTTTTTTAACGAAGAGGAGCAAAAATATGTCCTCTCTCATCTCAAAAAAGTTCGCAAATATATAGAGGATTACTGTATGCAGGCGGAAGGCTGGTATAGGTGTCCTAAGATGACTTTCAAGTTTGACGATCTTTTGGAGAAGAAAAACAGAATGGACGATCTTTTCGCAAAGATCGAGAAAGAGTTGAAAAATGGATAGAGAGACGCTTAAATCTTTGGTTGAAAATTGCGGAGTCGAGCTTTACGATACCGAAGTGGTTACCGAAAACGGGAGAAAGATCTATAGAGTGTATATAACCTCCAAAGACGGAATTTCTCTCGATAAATGCGAAGAGGTAACCAAAGTGATCTCTCCTATTTTGGATACGAATCCGCCGATAGAGGGACAATATTATCTTGAGGTAAGCTCTCCCGGCGTGGAGAGGAAACTTAGATCGATAGAGAATTTCAAAGCTTCTATCGGGGAGCTTGTAAAAGTGCAAACCCATGAGAATGAAAAAATTAAGGGTAAACTTTTGAAAGTCGATGAAGACGATAAAATTTTGATAAGAGAAGAAAAGAGCGGAGAGCTTAAAGAGCTTGATTACGAAGATATAGAGAAGGCCAGAACCTATTATAAATGGTGATAGACGATAGGTTTTACATGTCTCTTGCTTTAAAAGAGGCATGGAAGTATCAGGCTTTAACCTATCCGAATCCCCCTGTCGGGGCGCTGATTCTCGATAAAAACGGAAAAATTCTCTCCATAGAGGCTCATGAGAGAGCCGGAGAGGCTCATGCGGAATTGAAAGCTTTGGAGAGAGCTTTTTATTCTCTCACCAAAGATAAAACTATTTTGCAATTGAAAGATCCCAATCTAAAACACTCCTATATTTTAAAAAATCACAACGATATATTCAGAGATTTTACCATTTATGTAACTCTTGAGCCTTGTATGCATCAAGGAAAAACTCCCGCTTGCTCTATCTTGCTAAAAGAGCTTGGATTTAAGAGGGTAGTGATAGGATCTCTCGATCCGAATCTAAAAGCAAAAGGGGGAGGGGAGTATCTTAGAGGTTTTGGGATAGAAGTAAAAGAAGGGGTTTTGAAAGAGGAGTGTGAAGTTTTGATAGAGCCTTTTAAAAAGTGGCAAAAGGGTGAGAGTTTTGTATTTTTTAAATTGGCTCAGACTCAAAACGGTGTTATAGAGGGGGGAATAATAAGCTCTTTGGAATCGAGAAAGCTTGTGCATAAAATTAGAGAGAAAATAGATCTGTTGGTTATAGGAGGCAATACCGTAAGAATAGATCGCCCTACGCTCGATTGTAGATTAATAGATTCCAAAAAAGCTCCCGATGTTTTGATATACACTCAGGATCCGAGTAGTATAGATAGGAATATTCCTCTTTTTAAAGTTAAAAATAGAGAGGTGTTTGTGGAATCCTCTTTAAATAAAATTCGCTCATACCGATTTGTAATGGTTGAGGGGGGAGAGGGAATGCTTAAGGCTTTAAAAGACGAAATAGATTGGCTTTTACTTTTTGTCTCACCTAAGTTTGTAGAGAATATTAACATAAAAAGTGAAATTTCTCTAAAAAGACTTAATTTTTCTTTGATAGATAACGATATTTTAATCTGGAATAAGATTATAAACGATTCTTAAAATAATTTTTAATAAAATCTACAAAACAAAAAAAAGGAAAAGTATGAAAAGGATATCTCTATTTACGGTTGCGATACTCGTATCTTTCAATTTTTTAAATGCAGCGACTATAACGAAAATATTTTATAAAAACGGTAAGGTTCATTACGAACTCTCCACTCAAAACGGTAAAAAGAGCGGTATTACGAAAGAGTATGACAAAAACGGCAATTTGATAGCGGAATGGAGATATGAGAACGATAAATTAAACGGTATTAGCAAACAATATAAAAACGGAAAACTAAAATATGAAGTAAACTATGAAAACGGCGTAGTTGAAGGAATAACCAAAGAGTATAATGAAGATGGAACTCTTAAAGCCGAATGGATGTATAAAAACGGAAAGAAAAACGGCGTTAGCATAATTTACTATCCAAACGGCAAAGTTCATTATAAGTCCACTTATAAAGATTCTAAATTAAACGGTATAACTAAAGAGTATGACGAAAACGGTAAACTTAAAGCCGAATGGATGTACAAAAACGGTAAATTAAACGGTATATCGAAAAAATATGATAAAAAAGGAAATCTGAAATTTGAAGTTCCTTACAAAAATGATGTGATAGAGGGAACGGTAGTCGAATATAATCCTGACGGAACGGTAAAAGCCAAATGGGCTTACAAAAGCGGGAAGAAAAACGGCGTTAGCGTAATTTTCTATCCTTCCATAGGAACCAAACATTACGAGCTTACTTATAAAGAGGGAGTTTTAAACGGTATAGCGAAAGAGTATTATGAAGACGGCGGATTGAAAGCGGAGTGGGAGTATAAAAACGGAAAGATGTAATCTCTCCGTTTTTATCACTATCCCGCTGTGGGGTCCGGACATCTTTTTTTGAAGAAAGCCTTATCGGCTTTGCAAAGAGGGCATTTTGAAGGAGGCTTTTTGCCTCTATGAACGTGTCCGCATACTTCACAAACCCACTCTTCCTCATCTTTGGAGTTGAAAAAACCTTCTTCTATCACTTTTTCCATCAAAGCCAGATATTCCGCTTCGTGTTCCACTTCTACCAAGCCTATCGCTTTAAAAAGTCTCGCAATATCTTTCAAATCCTCTTCTTTGGCTATTTTCTCGAAATTCGGATACATCTCTTCATGTTCGTATCTTTCGCCTTCGGCCGCATATTTTAGGTTTTTTCGAGTAGTATCGAGTTCTATGGAATTTACGAGTTTGTTATACGCTTTAAACTCCGCCATAGCGTGATATTTTTCATTATCGGCCGCTTCTTGGAAAAAACGGGCTATTTTGTGATAGCCCTCGTCGTATGCCACTTGAGCGAAAAATTCATACTTGTTCCTTGCCATAGATTCTCCGGCAAAAGCCTTCATAAGATTGACCGCCGTTAGATTTTTTGTAATACATTTCATCTCTTCGCCGCAGCATACGAGTTTGCCGCCTCCGACTTTTTGCACTTCCACTTCATTGCCGCATTTGTCGCATCTATATGTTTCATACTGTCTCATTGCAAATTTCCTTTTATACTCTCCAAAAATTCCGTAATATCGTCGTGAAGTGCCTGAAGATCCTCTTCGTGCTCCACCTCGTCGGCTAAAATTTGACTTACTATATCGTAGGTTACGATATCTTTATTTCTTGTAAGATCCGCTATTTCGCTATATATCGATATTGCGCACTGTTCGCCCTTTATGGCGTCTTGTAAGATTTTCACCACATCGAAATCTTTGGGCGTCTCATATCCGCAATTTGTATATTTGAACCACTCCTGAGGGCTTAAAAGAGGCGTTCCCCCAAGCTGTAATATTCTCTCGGCCACCATAGTGGCGTGTCTTAATTCGTCCGCTGCGTGCTGATCGAGCTCGGCTATGGCGGCATCTTTCATAAGTCCTTTTACCACTTTGCTTTCTATATAGTATTGATAATACGCAAGCCACTCGTCCGCATAAGCTCTGTTTAGAAGCCTAATTACCTCCTCTATCTCTATCCCTTTTATGATGGAATTTCCTCTTTTTGCCATAATTGCCTCCTTTATTTAGTTTTTAGTCGTTTTCTTTGTAGCAAAACCACCAATCGAAACATGTTTCGCTTTTCAATCTCTCTTTTGCACTCTCTATGTCGGTAGCGGGCGGAATGATGACTTTATCCTCTATAAGTTCGTTGTTGGGCCATCCGGCGGGAACCGCTACGCCTTTTTCGTCGCTTAACTGTAAAGCTTTTAAAGCTCTTAATATCTCGTCCATATTTCTTCCTATCTCTTGCGGATAGTAGATAGTTAGTCTGACTACACCTTTCGGATCTATGATAAATACCGCTCTTACGGTATTTGTACCTTTCCCGGGATGAAGCATTCCGAGTTTCGCCGCTATTTCGTCGTTGGCCGCTATGATGGGAAACTCTATTTTAACTCCCAAATTCTCCTCTATCCACTCTACCCATTTGATATGAGAAAATATCTGATCCACACTCATTCCTATAAGTGTGCAGTTAAGAGCGTCGAACTCTTTTTGTCTTTTTGCGAAAGCTACGAATTCCGTAGTACAAACAGGTGTAAAATCCGCCGGATGGCTAAAAAGTACCACCCATCTTCCTTCCAAATCTTCAGGTATGTTCATTACGCCTTTTGTCGTTTTGACACCCTTCAATGAGGGAAACTTATCTCCTAAAAGAGGCATATTCGTTTTTCTCTCTTCCATTGCTGATCCTTTTTTTGTTTTATTGGAAAATCTTTTTCCTTTCAAAATTATATTCTAATAAACCTTAAAGGAAAATTATTTTCCAATAAAAATCGAATAAATTTTTTTAGCAAGAGATATTCCGATTTATTTGCCAAAAAGGAAAGTTTTGTATAAAAACGGATTTGAGATTTAAACGGTGAAATTGGAGGTTGTAAGTATTTAGATGTTTAAGTAAGAAAAGGGAAGGGGAGAGATTAACTCTCTTTAGTTAGACACTCGGGACAGATACCTGAGAAGATCAAATCCGTATGATCGATTTTGTAAGAGCTTTTTTCTTCCACTTCTTTGATGATAGATAGGCTGTTTACGTCCACATCTTCCACTTTACCGCATTTTTCGCAGATTATATGGGCGTGATCGTTTTTTGTTAGCTCGAATTTCGATTTTACATTGGGTATTTTTACCTCTTTTATAAAGTTTTTATCCATCATTGCATGGATATTTTTGTAAACCGTGGCCAAAGATAAAGAAGGAAATCTCTCTCTTATCTTTTCGTATAATTCGTCTATACTTAAGTGACCGTTTTTCATAAGCTCCTCTACGATACACATTCTTTGAGGAGTCACCTTTAGTTCGTAAGTTTTTAAAAGCTGAGTTACGTTAGTATCCATATTGTTTAATCCTATTTTTACTTTTATTCTTTATTTTAGCCTAATAGAAAATAATTGTCAATAGAAAATATCTTTATTGAATATTTTTATTTCTAAAAAGCCGATCTTAAAGATCTTTCCTAATTTCTATTCCATAGAAAATTTAAAAAATCGATAGAAAAGGAATTTTTCAAACTTTTTGGAAATTTTAAGGGTAGGGGGAGTCTCTATTTACTCCCGTATTTTTCTTGAGCGGTTTTTAGAGCTTCTATCAAGTCGTTTAAATTGTCATACGGAATATGAGCTTTCCAATCTGGATTTTGGACGTCCCCTTTTAGAGATATGCCGATACTTACTACCGGATTCGATCCCTCTCCGTATGGCTCCTCTAAGTGAGATATGGAGATTACTCCCTCTTTCGTTCCCGCTAAAGGGAATGTTTTTATCAAAGTGCTTATTCCTCCCATTCCTTATCCTTTCTTTTTTAATATTCTTGCTAAAAGAGCCTGTAATTTTAGCCAATCTTTGTGCTTCATCAAAGGAAAACCGCTATAAACTTCGCCTCCTTTGATAGATTTCGTAACGCCTCCTCTTGCGGCTATGGTGGCGAAATCCCCGATGCTAAGATGGCCTGCTGTAGCGCTTTGGCCTCCCATAATCACGTTTCTTCCAAGTTTGGAAGATCCCGATAGTCCCGTTTGAGCCACTATTATATTGTACTCTCCCACTTCGCAGTTGTGGCCTATTTGTACGAGATTGTCTATGATGGAGCCTTTTTTGATTACGGTAGATCCGAAAACCGCTCTATCTATCGTCGTATTTGCTCCTATCTCCACATCGTCTTCTATGATTACGTTTCCGTTGTGGTATATTTTGATATGTTTGCCGTCTTTTGTGTGAGCATATCCGAAACCGTCGCTTCCTATCACACATCCCGCGTGCAGACGGCAATTATCTCCTATTATCGTATCGTTGTAGATGGTTACGTTTGGATAAATTACGCAGTTTTTGCCTATTTTTACGTTATCTCCTATGAAAGCGCCGGCAAAGATTGTCGTATTGTCTCCTATCTCTCCGTTTACGCCTATGTGGGCTTTCGGATCGATGGTACAGTTTTTGCCTATTTTTGTATCGAACTCTTTATCTCTTATAAGTTTTTTTGCAAAATATTTGCTCGCATATGCCATAGATAGATACGGATTTTCGCAAATTAGGGCGTTTACGCCTTTTGGAAGCATCGATGCTTGCTCTTTTCTTATAAATACGGCTCCCGCTTTTGTAGAAGGCAGATATTTTAGGTATTTGGGGTTTTCAAGAAAGCTTATCTCATCTTTTGAAGCGTTTTGGAGGGTGGAGATCCCTTTGACTTCGAAATCTTCACCCTCATAATCTATAGAGAGTTTTTTTGCAAGCTCTTTTATTCTCATTCTATCTCCAAAGCCACTGAGCCGCTTCTTACTATCTCTATGGGATTGAATTTTTTGACGGCTTTTAAAAAGTTGCTTACTCTTTTGGAATCGTCGGCTACCAAAAGCACGAGATAATTCTCTCCGCTGTTTGCCACCGTACCGTTATAACCTTTCAGCAAAGCGTCAAGTCCGCTTAGATTGGTATCGAGAGGAATTTTTACAAGCGCCATCTCTTTTTCTACGAACTCTTTATTGTCGATTACTTTGTAAGTCGGTATTAGTTTATAAAGCTGTTTTACTATCTGCTCAAGCACTCTCGTGCTTCCGTTTGTAACGATCGTAAATCTCGATAGGTTGGTATCCGGAATGGGAGCTACCGTAAGAGATTCTATATTGTATCCTCTTCCGGCAAAAAGTCCGGCGATTCTTGATAAAACTCCATGCTCGTTCAATACGGTAACCGAAATGATTTTTCTCTCTTTCATCTTTTAGTCCTTATACTCAAGCATCATATTATATAGCGTTCCTCCCGCCGGAACCATAGGAAGAACGTTTTCGAATCTATCCACGACCACGTCTATAATGGAGACGGTATTTGACTCTATCGCTTCGTTTAGGGCTTTTTCGAAATCCTCTTTTTTCTCCACTCTATAGCCATTAGCTCCGAAGCTATCAGCCAATTTTACGAAATCCGGTTGCATACTAAGATCGGTTTGGGAGTATCTTTTTTCATAGAAAAAGGTCTGCCACTGTCTTACCATTCCTAAAAAGTTGTTGTTTAGAATGATGTTGATTACGGGGATTTTGCTCTCTACCGCCGTCATCAGCTCTTGAATATTCATAAGGATGGAGCCGTCTCCGGAGAAGTTTATCACAAGCTTCTCTTGTACCCCTTTTTTCGCTCCTATGGCGGCGGGGAAACCGAATCCCATCGTTCCGAGTCCTCCGCTTGTTATAAACTGTCTTGGATATGTGAAAGGATAAAATTGCGCCGTCCACATCTGATGCTGTCCTACGTCAGTGGATATGACCGCTTTATCCCCTACGATCTCACCGGTTCTTTTGATAACCCATTGCGGTTTTATAACCTCGTCGCTATCTTCGAAGGAGAGAGGATGTATTTGATCGTATCTTCTTAGAAGCTCTCTCCAATTTTCATATTTTGAAGATTCTATTCTGTCAAAAGCCAAAGGCAGCATCTGCTCAACGACGTTTTTCAAATCGCCCACTATCGGATAATCCACTTTCACTATCTTTCCGATACTGCTTGGATCTATATCTACATGAATTATTTTGGCGTGTTTTGCAAATTCACTAAGTTTTCCGGTAACTCTATCGTCAAATCTCGGTCCCAAAGCTATAATCAGATCCGCTTCGCTCATAGCCATATTGGCCGCATAGCTTCCGTGCATTCCGAGCATTCCGAAAAGCAAAGGATCGTCATGTCTTAAAACCCCTCTTGCCATCAGCGTCTCAACCGCCGGAATGCCGGTAAAGGAGACAAGCTCTCTTACCAATTCTGCCGCACCCGAAGAGACGATTCCGCCGCCTAAATAAAATATAGGTCTATCCGCCTGCTTCATAGCCTCTATGGCTTTTTTTATCTGTTTGGCGTTTCCTTTATAGGTAGGTTTGTATGTCGGGATGGATATCTCTTCCGGATATTCGAATTTGCCGATTTGCGCCGTTACGTCTTTTGGAATATCTATATGGACGGGTCCCGGTCTGCCGCTTCTTGCTATGTAAAAAGCCTCTTTCAATATTTTGGGAAGCTCGTTTACGTTTTTTACCAAATAGTTGTGCTTAGTGCACGGTCTGCTTATTCCCACCGCGTCCACTTCTTGAAAGGCGTCCGTTCCTATCATACTTATCGGAACCTGTCCGCTGATAACTATAATCGGAACGGAATCCATATAGGCCGTAGCGAGGCCGGTAACCGCATTTGTGAAGCCGGGGCCGCTGGTGACGAAAGCCACTCCCACTTTTCCCGTAGCTCTTGCGTAGCCGTCGGCGGCATGAACCGCCGCTTGCTCGTGTCTGGTTAGGATGTGTTCGAAAAAGTCTTGCTTATAAATCTCGTCGTAAACGTTCATTATAGCGCCGCCGGGATACCCGAAAACGGTCTTTACACCCTCTTTTTTAAGGGCTTCGATTACCATTTGAGAACCAGTAAGTTCCATTGATATTTCCTAATTTTCATAAATTTTGTTTAAGCCGCAATTATAGCTAAAAAAAATTAAAAAGTATTGATTTAGTTTTTTCTCCGCTCTTATTTTAAAAGTTTTTTAATCTCTTTTAAGCATGCTTCAAAAGAGGATTTTTAAGAAGCTTCAAAAGCGGTATCGGTTTGCCTGTTTTTTCATCTATGCCGTATCTTCCTTCGTTGATTCTTCTAATAGCCTCATTTATCTCTTTTAGCTCATCGTTTAGGGCTTTTAGCGCGGCTTTTTCTCTCTCGTTTTCAAATTCGAGCTGAGCTAAATCTTCGATATCGTCTATGGCGTCTTCAGCCGCTATCAA
>JAADDG010000114.1 GCA_013154075.1 Campylobacterota bacterium
CATCCAAGAGCCGTTATCATATTGATAATCTCTTCTGATTTCAAAATCTTATCTATTCTGCTCTTTTCAACGTTTAGAATTTTTCCCTTTAGCGGCAAAATGGCCTGAAAGACTCTGTCTCTTCCCTGCTTTGCGCTTCCTCCGGCACTATCTCCCTCTACCAGATATATTTCGCAGATTGATGGATCTTTGCTTTGGCAATCCGCTAATTTTCCGGGCAGAGTCCCAACATGCATAGCGTCTTTTCTTCTTGTAAGCTCCCTTGCCTTTTTAGCCGCTTCCCTTCCTTTCGCCGCCATTATCGCTTTATTCATAATGGCTTTGGCATCTATCGGATTTTCTTCAAAATATTTATTTAAATATTCGTTTGTGGCCTTTTGAACGAGAGGTTTTACGTAGGAGCTTCCAAGTTTTCCTTTTGTCTGTCCCTCAAATTGAGGCTCAGGCACCTTTACGCTAACTACGGCTATAAGTCCCTCTCTTACATCCTCTCCGGAGATTTTGATATCTTTTTCTTTTTGGGAGGCGTTTTGAGAAGCGTATCTTACTATCGCTTTTGTAAGACCGGCTCTAAAACCGCTCTCATGGGTTCCTCCTTCCGGAGTTCTGATGTTGTTTACGAAAGAGTACAAAATCTCGCTGTAAGTTGTATTATAAAGCAGAGCTATATCTATCTCTATATCTTCGACCTTTTTTTGAAAATGGATCGTATTGCAGATTTTTTCATGCTTGTTTAGATTCTCCACAAATTGGGTCAGTCCGCCTTCAAAGTGGTAAACTTCCTCTTTTTTTATTCTGTCGTCTTTAAATTTTATGGTAATTTGCGGATTTAGGTAGGCTAACTCTTTGAATCTTTTAGCCAAGATATCGTAACTAAACTCCGTAACCTCGAAAATTTCGTCATCCGGCCAAAACTCTATCTTCGTACCGCTTCTGTTTGTGGTCCCTACCACCTCGAGATCTGTTACGGGAATGCCTCTTTGAAACTCTTGTCTGTATACTTTTCCCTCTCTTTTTATCTCCAAAATGAGTCTTTTAGACAAGGCGTTTACTACGGATACTCCCACACCGTGAAGACCGCCCGAGACTTTATAGGTATCTTTGTCAAACTTTCCTCCGGCGTGCAAAACGGTCAAAACAACCGTAGCGGCCGGTATTTTTTCCGTAGGATGGATATCTACCGGAATACCTCTTCCGTTATCCGATATGATGGCCGAGCCGCTTTTTGTAAGCTCTATCTCTATATTGGTACAATATCCGGCCATCGCTTCGTCTATCGAGTTATCCACCACTTCGTAGATTAGATGGTGAAGTCCGTTTATGTTGGTATCCCCGATATACATACCAGGTCTTTTTCTAACGGCTTCCAATCCTTTTAGTACTTTTATGTTACTTGCTTTGTAATCTGCCATATCTTCTCCGTGATCTTTTTCGTTTTTGCTTCATTATATAATAATTGGCATTATAATGGTAATAAAATTTTCACTTTTTAGCATAAAAGCTAACTGCGGATCGTTTATTCCTATCTCAAACTCGTTTCTCTCTATATGGGTTAGAAAGTCAAGAAGATGTCTTGCGTTTGCCGCTATGTAGATCTCCTCTTCCACTCCCGTTTCGTACTCTATTTCCGTTTTAGCTTCAACGTTATCTTCGTTTAGACTCTCGAATACTATTAGATTAGGTTTAAAGGTGATTTTTATCTCTTCGGAGATAATTGATACCTGCTTTATACTATCTATCATCTTATCTCTATTTAGAGTTATTTTGTAGTTTAGAGTTTGAGGGATGACTCGCTCATAATTTGGATAGTTTCCGTTTATTAGTTTTGTAAAAAATAGAAAGTCTGAGGATTTTGCTATCAGCATGTTTTGATCATAATATATATCAACCTCTTCGAAAAACAGTTTTTGAATACTTTGGATAGCTTTTTTCGGAATAATTATGGATAGTGGTTTTTCGTTTTCTCTCTCAATCTCTACTAAAGCGAGTCTTTTCGTGTCTGTTGCTACGAAATCTATCTTTTTGTCCTTTATGTTTATCAAAGCTCCGTTTAGCTCGTATTTTGGATTATTCGTATCTATTGCCGGAGCTATCTTTTTTATCGATTTTATTAGTGTTTGGTTGTCTATATCGAATTTCGCTTTATCCTCTATTGAAGGGAAAGAGGGGTATTCGTTTGGGTTGAACATCGGGAGTTTGAATTTTGAGTGTTTTTGACTTATATGAAGATAGTTGTTTTCGGTTCTTAGTTCTACATCTTCATCTTTTAATATTTTTACTATATCAAGTATCTTTTTTCCGTTTGCCGTAGCTTTTCCCTCTTCATCTATTTTTACGTTTTGACTCTTTATGGAGATTCCGCTCTCTTTTTCGGTAGCTTTTATCTCAATGGTTGAGTCTTTTGCGTCTATTAGTACATGAGAGGTTATTTGACTTAGATCTTTTTTCTCTATGAAGTTTTGCGTATTTAAAAGAATGTTTTCTAAGACGTTTTTGTTTATCGTAACTTGCATCTTTTTTCCTTTATATTTATTATTAAGATAGTAGGAGTAGTAGTTTTGGGTGAAAGTGTGAAAACTCTCATTTTTCGCCTTTATTTCGGTTTTTTGTTTCGTTTTTGTTTTTTAGTTTTTTTTCACATCTTTTCACTTTTTTTCTCTCTTTTTTACGAGGTTGATAGAATTTTGTTTTTTAACTCTTCGACTTTCAGTCTGAAATTCTCATCGTTGTTTATCATTTCGTTTATCTTTTTCATGTTGTGAGAGACCGCCGTGTGATCTTTCATTCCGAAATATGACGCAAGACTTGGCATAGAGTTGTGCGTTAGCGTTCTTGCTAAATAGATTCCTATTCTTCTTGCCTCTACTATGTTTTTGCTTCTTTTTTTGGATTTTATGTCGCTTGATTTTACGTTCAGCTCTTTTGAGATTACGTTTATTATATCGTTTAGTTGAATATTTTTCTTTTTCTCTTTTATCTGCTCTTTCATTACGTTTTTGGCAAATTCCAAAGTTATCTCTTGATGCATCAAAGAGGCGTAAGCGTTTAGGTTGATTATTGCGCTCTCTATCTCTCTTATATTGTCTCCCATATTCGTAGCTATGTAGTTTATTACTTCGTTATTTAGATATATTCCGTCAAGCTCGCACTTTTTTTTGATAATTGCTATTTTTGTTTCAAGCTCCGGGGGATGGATATCGGCTATCAGTCCCCATTCGAATCTGCTTTGAAGCCTCTCTTCAAGACCCGCTATCTTTTTTGGAGGTTTGTCGGCCGTTAGGACGATCTGTTTTTTGTTTGAGTATAGTTCGTTGAATGTGTGAAAAAACTCCTCTTGGGTTTGAATTTTGTTTGAGAGAAACTGAATGTCGTCTATTAGTAAAACGTCGCAGATTCTATACTTTTCTCTAAATCTATCCATCGTTTGGTTTCGAAGATTGTATGTAAAATCGTTCATAAACTGTTCAATCGTAGTATAGATGACGTTTAGACCTTTGCTAAGCACATAGTTTCCGATAGCTTGGATTAGGTGGGTTTTTCCAAGTCCGGTAGGACCGTAGATGAATACCGGATTGTAGACTATCGCCGGTTTTTGAGCTACCGCTTTTGCGGCCGTAAAGGCGTATTGGTTGGAGCTTCCCACTACGAAACTATCAAACGTATATGAAGGATTTAAAATGGTACTTTTTGCTTTTGGTATTTGAAATTCAGGTAGTTTTTCTCCACTGCTTTCAGAGATTTTTTTGTTTTTAGTTCTCTTTTTTATAATGACTGTTGGTTTGATTCCGGTTTTTGCTTCGTAGATATTTGCTATTTTTTGGGAGTATTTCGTTTTTACCCAGTTTGCTATCAGTGTATTTGGAGCTTCAAAGACAAGATAGTTTGATTTTGATTCCTCTTCGTTAAAAGAGATCTGCTTTATGTATCTTTTGTATTCAAGTTCCGAGATCTCTTTTTTCAAATCCTCCAAAATTTGATCAGACAGCAAGGGTTTCTCCGTTTATCACATTGTGAATTATTATGTGAATAATTTTATCGAAAATTATTTAATTATATGTTAAAAACTCCACTTTTTACGCTAAAATGGCTTTTCACATAGTGAATAATATG
>JAADDG010000125.1 GCA_013154075.1 Campylobacterota bacterium
AGCTTCCTATCACATTGGAACAGATTACGAAATATTTATCGGTATCGATAGCTTTGCCGCTTCCTATCATCCCGTCCCACCATCCGGGCTTCCTGTCTCCTTCATAAAGGCCCGCGGCATGATGGCTTCCGGTAAGAGCGTGACACACTACCACAACGTTACTTTTATCTTCGTTTAGCTCTCCGTAGGTTTCGTAAACAATCTCATACGGCTCCAAAATACGGCCGCTTTCAAGATAAAGAGGCGTGGTGAAAACCTCTTTTTTGGTCTCTATTTTCAACTTTTATTCCCGTAGTTAAGTTTTTTAAAACAGCAGATTATACATTTTTTAAAATAAGTATCTCTTTATCCGCCTCGTCTGCAAAGAGGCGAAACTCTCTTAAATCGATAGGATCCAAACCGCTCAATTTCACGATCTTTTCGAAAGGATAGTAATATTGAACGATTCTTGCCTTCTCTTTTTTGTAAAGTTCTCCCTCTTTTTGAAAAAAGAATATATCCGTTATAAGCTTTTTATTTTCAAATTCGGCCTCTATGGCCAAAAAAGCATCTTCGTTATCTTTGAGCATAACTCCTTGAGTTATCTCCTCAAATCCAAATTCGGTATTGATATCGGCTATGAAAACTCCGCCTCTTTTCAAAACCCTTTTTAAATCTTTGAAAAAATCTCTAAGAGTTTTCTCGTCCATATAGTTTAAGACATCCCCTATCGCCACGGCGCAATCGAAACTGTCTTTTAAATCTTTTAAATCTTTCTTTTTTACGTTTAGATCTTTTTTAGAGGCTCTCTTTAGCATCTCTTCGCTTCTCTCTATGCCCAAAGCCTCGTAAGCTCTCTCTTTCAAAAGCTCCAAAAATCTGCCTCTTCCGAAACCTATCTCCAAAACCTTTTTGCAATCAAATTCTTTTAATATTTTTAGATACTCTTCATATAGTCTCTCATACTCTTCATAAAAACCGATTAGAGGCTCTATCTTGGCATAAAGATCCAAAGAGTCCACTATTTCGCCAAAGCTATAGCTTCTATCTCTATCAAGGCATCTTTAGGAAGCCTCTTTACGGCAACGGTGCTTCTTGCCGGTTTGTGATCTTGAAAAAAGTCGGCATACACCCTGTTTACCTTCTCAAAGTCATCCATATCCGCCAAAAAGATAGTGGTTTTTACAATCCTATCCAAAGAGCTTCCGGCCTCTTGCAAAACATTTTTCAAATTCTCCAAAACCTGCTTTGTCTGCTCCTCCACTCCGGCTTGCAAAAACTCCCCCTCTGGAGTCAAAGCGATCTGTCCGGAAGTAAAAATCATATCTCCGATTTTAATCGCCTGAGAATAGGGCCCTATAGCGGCCGGCGCCTTGTTGGTAGAGATATACTCCATTCTTCTATCCTTTATCGAAATTAATCTCAAAAATTATAACAAAATCAAGCTTTTTTAACGAACTCCGATTTTAGCTTCATAGCTCCAAAACCCGGAATCTTACAATCTATATTATGATCTCCCTCGCAAAGTCTTATATTTTTAACTTTTGTTCCCACTTTCAAAGAGGATGAAGCGCCTTTGACTTTCAAATCTTTTATAACAACTACGCTATCTCCGTCTTTTAAAATATTGCCGTGGGCATCCTTAACTACTAAACCGCCCTCCTCTTTGGCCTCTTTGGAAAACTCATATCCGCACTCAGGACATATATAAAGCTCCCCATCCTCGTAAACATATTCGCTTTGACATTTAGGACATTTAGGTATCAACACTTTTCCTTTAAAATTTTTCGCTAATTATACAAAGTTTTTTATCTCTTTAAGGGCTTTTTCCCAACTTCCGTTTTGATCTTGTTTGAAAATATAAACGCTTTCATACCAAGAGCTTCTCTTCTCATCCTCTCCCCATCGCCAATCGTTATTAAACGGAGAGAGTAAAAGCGTCTTTTTGCCCATCGCTCCGCTTAAATGAACCACCGACGTATCTATCGTTATGACAAGATCCAAATTATCTATCGCCAAAGCGGTATCATAAAAATCTTTTAGAGTCTCATCCAAAGAGATCGCACCGAAACTCTCTAAAAGCCTCTTTTCTTCCCCGCTTTCTTCCTTTTGAAGAGAGTAGATGGAAATATCTAAATCCTTTAAGAAATTAAGAAGATTTTTTAAAGAGACTTCTCTTTTCTCTTTGGATCTTATTTTTGTCATAATATCGTTTTTATCCGATAGATTGGTTCTCCAAACCACTCCCACTCTCTTTTTGTCCGTTTTTATATATCTATTTTTAAAATCTTCGCTATCTTTTGGATCCACCTTTAAATATCCCTCTTTATAAGGGATATTATCTTTATCGATTCCAAGAATATAAGCGCTCTCCATCAAAGGAAAATGGTAATCGAAATCGATATCTTTATCATCATCCACAAAAGAGATACCGGGATAGTTGTAGCTAAAAAGTCTATTTAAAGACTTTGGCATAAACGCTAAGATCTCTTTAGCCTCTTTTTGAAAGAACGGCAGGAATCTAATAAACTGTATCATATCGCCAAGTCCCTGCTCTCTATATACAAAAAGCCTCTTATCCCTAAAATCCACTCCCTTTGTAAGCAGCTTTTCAAAAGAGGGAATAAAGGTTTGTCTTTTTAATAAAGAGGGATGATATCTGAATCTGTAATACTCAAATCCTTTCTTATAATCCCCTTTTGTTAGATAGATAAAAGAGAGGTTATACAATATATTGACATCGTTGGGATTTAATTTCAAAGCCTGTTTGTAGTACTTCTCGGCCTTTTTAAATTCGTTGATCTCCTGATAGATAAGAGCGATATTGTAATAGACTTCGGAACTTGAAGGTTTAAGTCTCAAAGCCTTTTCAAAAAGCTTTATAGCCTCTTTATACTCCCTTTCCAAAAAAGATATAGCCGCAAGATTGAAAAGAGCCTCGAAAGAAGAGGGATTTAGAGAGAGGGCTTTTATCAGATACTCTTTTGCTTTTTTGAAATCATTTGAAGATATCGCCTTTTTGGCAAGTTCATTGTAGTATAGATGGGAATCTTTATCCATTTTGGGACTCTATGCCGAAAAAATCCTCTATCGTTTTGAAATGATTTTTAAAGCCCTCAAAATGGTGGCTTCCTCCCTCCTCCAAAATCAAATTCGCATCTTTTAGTTTCTCCAAAGCCTCCTTATAATCCAAAACCTCATCCCCTTTTTGAAGCATAAGTAAAAGATCTTTTTGATTTGCAGGAGTTACGTCATATTTTTGAAGCATTTTTATATGATTTTCATTCCATTCAAAACGGCTTCCGTCATAATAGCTGATAGCCTGCGGAATAGCTCTTTTTAAAGTCTCTGGGGCTTTTACGGCGGGATTTATCAAAACGGTTTTCAAAGAGTATATTTCGCTAAGATACATTGCGTAAAATCCGCCAAGAGAGCTTCCCATCAAAAAGATTCTCTCACCCTTATTTTGAAAAAATTTAATTATATCCTCCAAAGTTCCTATCGCAAGATCGGGAATATATGAGAGAGAGGGAGCTAATACGCCCTCTTTTTTAAAATACTCTTTTACAAGTTTAGCTTTAAAAGATTCGCTGCTACTTCCAAAACCATGAATATATAAAATCATATTGATCTCCAAAAATCAAATGGACTCTATGGCCTCTTTTAGATCCTCTATCAGATCCTCGCTGTTTTCAAGCCCTATGCTAAGTCTAATAAGAGCTTCTCCGACTCCCGCAGCCTTTAGCTCCTCTTTGGATAGCTGCTGATGAGTGGTGCTTGCCGGATGAGTGATTATCGATTTGCTATCTCCGATATTGGTTACGATAGTGAAAATCTTTACGTTATCGACTATCTTTTTGGCCTCCTCAAAGCTGCCCACCTCAAAACTCAAAAGCCCGCTGCAGCCGTTTTTTAGATACTTTTTGGCAAAGGAGTAGTTTTCATCTCCTTCCAAACAGGGATAGTTGACTTTCTTTACTTTAGGATGAGATTTTAGAAATTTAGCAATCTTCAAAGCGCTATCCGAGTGCTGTCTCATTCTAAGAGATAGAGTCTCAAGCCCTTGGATAAAGAGCCACGCATTAAAGGG
>JAADDG010000089.1 GCA_013154075.1 Campylobacterota bacterium
GCTCCGCCAAGTCCGTCTCTTCCGGTTTTGCTTCCCACATAAATAACCGGGTTTCCGACTCCTTCGGCTCTTCCGTAAAAGATCTCGTCTTTTTTGCAGATTCCCAAAGTAAAAGCGTTTACGAGGATATTTCCGTTGTAGCACTCGTCAAAAAAGGTCTCTCCCCCAATTGTCGGCACTCCCATACAGTTTCCGTAATGTCCTATTCCCTCCACTACGCCTCTAACGAGATATCTTTGATATTTGCTTGTTTTATCTTTGTTTTTGATGTTTCCGAATCTAAGAGAGTTTAGATTGCAAATGGGTCTTGCTCCCATCGTAAAAACATCTCTTAGTATTCCTCCAACTCCCGTAGCGGCACCTTGGAAAGGCTCTATAAAGCTTGGATGGTTATGAGATTCCATCTTGAAAACGGCTGCAAGATTATCTCCTATGTCGATAACTCCCGCATTCTCTCCCGGTCCCTGAATCACCCACGGAGCTTTTGTGGGAAAGCCTCTTAGATAGATTTTGCTGGATTTATAGGAGCAGTGTTCGCTCCACATGGCTGAGAATATTCCTATCTCAAGGAGATTCGGTTCTCTTTTTAGGATCTTTTTTATATGTTCGTAGTCTTCTTTCGTAAGTTTGTGAGCTTTTAGGATTTCGTCGATATTTTGCATAAACGCCCTTTAATTTTTTATTGTCAAATTAAAGGGCATTTTACTAAAAAAGTGCTAACAGATCGCTTATCTTATGATTTTCGCACCGCAGAAAGTCAGATCGGTTTTCGGTTTGGTATAGCAATAGACGATTTCTATTCTAAATCTTTTTAATCCGTCTATCTCTCTTTCGAATACCACTTCCGCTCTTTGATTTTTGGATACCGATTTTTTGTCCGTATGACAGACTATCGATAGGCCGGTTGCCGAT
Organism: Campylobacterota bacterium; assembly: GCA_013154075.1. Lineage (GTDB taxonomy): Bacteria > Campylobacterota > Campylobacteria > Campylobacterales > JAADDG01 > JAADDG01. The sequence goes on from JAADDG010000089.1 coordinate 913, forward strand.
TTGTCGAAGATGTAAGTCTCAAGCGTATCTCCCTCGCTTGTAAAGAGTTTTCCTTTAACCGGCGGGGCTATTACGAATCTTTTGGCTTTTCTTTTGTTTTGGAAAACTTCGAATCCGTCCGCTAAGTTTTTAAGCTCGCTGCTTTGAATAGTAATCTCTTTGATGGCGTTTTTGGTAACGTTCGAGTTACTCATTAGAAAGTTCGAGTTTTCGGCAATCTCGGATAGATATTTTACGACTTCTTCTAACGCTCTTTTTTCTTTGAGAAAATTTTCTTTAAAAGAGAATAGTGTTTCGTTCGTTTCTTTTATACTTTCGTCTATTCTGCTGAAATCTTGTTTGATTGTGATGGAGTTTTGATCCACTATGTTTATAATCTCTTTTGTTTCCGAAGCGTTTAGCGTTACTTCGTCCACATGTTTATGAATCTTTTTGACAAGAGAGGTTATATTGCTTGCGTTTTCGAGCGATATCTCCGCAAGCTCTCTGATTTTTTCCGCCACTACCGCAAATCCTCTGCCGTGTACTCCGGCTCTTGCCGCCTCTATTGCCGCATTTAGAGCGATTAGGTTGGTTTCGTCCGCAATCTCCGTTATTTTTTCTATCGTAGTCGATATTTCGTCGGAAAAGGTTTTGAGCTCTTTTATCGTCTCTATGGTTTTGTTCATGGAATCGGAGGCTTTATGAGAGGAGTTTATGTTCTCATCTACCGCTTTTTCTCCCTCTTTGATTCTAACGGAAGCTTTTTGAAGTTTGTCCACAAGAGCGTCAAGACTGCTCTCAAGCTCCCTATTGATATTTAGCATCATATGGATTTTTTGGTTAGAAGAGTTTACCGATTCTTGCTGTTTTGCTACGAGACTTAAATTATCTTCGGTTTTTATATAAGCGTAGATCGAGTCGGTGGCTGTATCTTTGCTTTTTGCGATTACGCTCTCTATGACCGGTTTTAGCGTATCCACCATACTTTTTAGATGTCTTATTATTCGATCTATTTCGTTTTTAGAGCTTCCGTGTTCCGTATTTTCGCCTTTCAATAGATCGTCTATTAGGAATTTTCCTTTTTCGACTCTAAAAATTATTTCAAGTATTTTTTGAATTCTATCGGCTATCAATTTTTTGAAAAGAAAATAAATGATTATAAGAAGAATTGTTATATTTACGAACCATAAGATTACTGTTGTGGTTAGATTTTTTTTGAGAGCTTCTTTGTAGTCGTCCAAATTGATAAGAACGTCTTCTATCGCTATGATTTCTCCCTCTTTGGTCCATTGAGGATGGCATTTTCTACATCTCGCTTCCGATAGGATCGGTTTTGCCATCATAAAAAATTCTTTATCTTTCTTTTTTACCGTTTTTTCCACCACTTTTTCTTCCGGATGTTTAATAAAATATTCTATAGTCTCTTTTTCAAAGTCTTCTGCCAAGTTTTTGGGATCCATAGGATGTAAAGAAGCCTCTTTGAAAAATACTTTTCCTTTGGATACTTTCGTAAATTTATCGAAAACTTCGTTTTGAATCACTTGCGGGATTTCCGGACTCTCACCGCTAAAAAACTTTTCGTTTCTGGTTGTCAAAAGAACATCTGCAAAGTTTAATACGGAAGTAGCTTGCTGTTTTAAGTTGTTCTCAAGTACCTCTTTTGCTTGCTGATATTTGATCGTTTGGATGATTGTCGAGACGGTTAGAGCCACGAAGAATATAACTATAGAAAACATTATTGAAAGGGAGAATTTATTAAAATATGTTCTAAGATACTTTTCCATTTTAGTTGAGCCTTTGGGATTGTTTCTTTGCTTTTTCATATATCGGCAGATTATGCAAATAATTTATTTATAAACTTTGTATAGCGACTTGTTGATATTGTTTTTAGAATAATTTATTTTTTGATAAAATGTAGTAAATATGATAAAAAGGAATTTATTATGACCATAGGTATAGTAGGAGCCGGTAACGTAGGAGTGGGAGTAGCCGACGCGCTTGTTTTTTTGGGGATAGGTAAAAAAATAATTTTGTATAATAGGCATATAGATAAAGCTTTGGGAGAAGTATGGGATTTAAATGATTGTGTTCCTTTGACTAAAGGAGATATGATCATAAAAGCTACGGATCGATTGGAGGATTTGAAAGAGGCTTGTGTTATAGTAATAACCGTGGGAGCCAAACAGAAGCCGGGAGAAACGAGGCTCGATCTACTCGATAAAAATTATTTTATTATTAAAAATATTATTGAAAAACTTGATGAAGTAAATGATAAAGCGGTAATTATTATGGTTACCAATCCCGTAGATATCTTAACAAGAGTGGCATTGAAAATATCAAAAAGAGATAAAAATTTAATTTTTGGAAGCGGAACTGTTTTGGACAGTTCCAGACTTAGAGAAGCGATAGGTGAGAAAATAGGAGTGGATAGGAAAAATATTCACGCTTATGTAATAGGAGAGCATGGAGATAGTGAGTTTGTTTTGTGGTCTGCTTGTAGGATCGGTCCTGTAGGTTTGGAGAGTTTCGATATTTCTAATTTGAGGGAGTTTAAAAAAGATATTGAAGTTGGGGTTAGAAGAAGAGCTTATGACATAATAGAAAAAAAGGGTTTTACCAAGCAAGCCATAGGAGTTGCGGTGGCTAATATCGTAAGATCCGTAATCAATGATGAAAAAAGCGTATATACGATTTCCTCTTCTATAGATGCTTCGTGCGGATGCATTAGAGGTGATGTTTGTCTATCTTTGCCATGTGTGATAGGGAAGAGAGGAGTGGAAAGAAAGCTTTTGTTGAAATGTTATGAGGATGAGTTTGAACTTTTAAAAAGTAGTGCAAAAAAACTGGATGAAATTTATAGTAAATTAAATATGTGAAGGAAATCTATTGAATCTATTTACGATTGATAGAGTTTATGAGGCTTCTTACGAGATTAAAAGATCTGAGTTTTTATCTTTTTTGGTTCCTATAGAGAGGTTTGATGAGGTTTATGATAGGTTGAAAAAAGAGCACAAAAAGGCAAATCATATAGTTTGGGCTAAAAGATTTTTGAATGAATTTGATCAGATAGTGGAAAACTCTACCGATGACGGAGAGCCGAAAGGTACTTCCGGAGTTCCCTCTTTGAATG
>JAADDG010000083.1 GCA_013154075.1 Campylobacterota bacterium
CATCATCTTTTCTCAAAGCGGGAGGAGAAGTCTCATATCCTCTTCTAACGGCTTTAAAAACCTCTTCTCCCACCTCTTTTCTAACTTCATCCTTATCTCTTCCCTGCCAATCTCCGTAATGGCGCTCGTTTAGTTTCCAGCTTCTTAAAGTATCGATATGCTCCCACTCCATCTCGCCCAAAGCGAGATTTGCGGTATGAACGGCTCTTTTTAGCCAAGAAGTGAAACAGATATCGGGGAAAAGATCGTTTTGTCTCATAATTCTGCCGGCCTCTTTAGCCTCCTTGATACCCTTTTCACTCAAATCGACATCAATCCAGCCGGTAAAGATATTTTTTCGATTGTATAGACTCTCTCCGTGTCTAAGCAAAATAAGACGGCATCCCATATCGCCTCCGATCATATATAGATTTTCTCTTTAAAAGAGACTATATGCGCTTTTTTATTCATTTTCTCTTTAATAGCCTTTTTGAAAACAAGCTGTTTGTCTCTCTCGCCGTGAACGAGATAGATATGATTTAGTCTCTCAAATCCGCTCATCCATTCAATCAGCTCTCTTTGATCCGCATGAGCCGAAAAACCGTTGATAGTGTATATTTTCGCTCTTATCTTTATCTCTTCATTATATATTCTAACCCATCTCTCTCCGTCTACTATTGCCCTACCAAGCGTCCCTTTCGCCTGATAGCCTACAAAAAGTATGGAGTTTTTAGGATTCCAAAGCCTATGTTTGAAGTGATGAAGTATCCTTCCCCCGTTGCACATTCCGCTTCCGGCTATAATGATACACCCGTTTACGCCATTTATCTTTTTCGAATCCTCAACTTTTAGAGTATACTCCAAAAAAGGAAAATCAAAAACCTCTCCGTCCTCCATCAAAAACTTCCTGCACTCTTTGCTAAGTTCTTCATAATACTCTCTATAAAGTCTCGTAGCTCTTATAGCCATGGGAGAATCTATAAAAATTTTACATTCCGGCAGCTCTCTTTGTTTATACATCCTTTTTAGAAGACACAAAATCTCTTGAGTCCTCTCTATCGCAAAAGAGGGAATAACTACGTTTCCGCCTTCCAAAAGAGTTTCCAAAATCACCTTTTTAAACTCTTCCACACTATCTTTCAAGCTTTTATGATTTCTATCTCCGTAAGTGGACTCTATATATAAAACGTCCGCGGATTTCAAAATATCGGGGTTTGGCATAACTATATCGTTTCTATTTCCAAGATCGCCGCTAAAGACAAGCCTCTTTTTTTCTCTTTTCAAATCCACCTCTATAATGGCGGAATCGAGAATATGCCCCGCATTGAAAAAAGTGACGAATACTCCTTTTAAAATCTCCACTTTCCGGCCGTATTTTACATATTCTATCGGAAGGTTGAAAATATCCTCCACATCAGCAACCGTATATAACGGCTTTCTGACACTATCCTCCTCTCCTCTTCTTTGAGCTTTTCTATATCTTGTCCTAAACTCCTCCTCCATCAAATTAGCGCTATCCAAAAGCACCACTTCCGCAAGATCCATAGTGGATTTCAGCGTAACTATCCTTCCTTTAAACCCCTCTTTTACAAGCAGAGGAATTCTTCCTACGTGATCCAAATGAGCGTGAGTTATAAGCAAAACATCTATTTTGGAAGGATCGAAACCGAAAGGCTCATAATTTCTATGCTCCACTTCTCCTTGAAACATACCGCAATCGATCATTATGTTTCGGCCCGATTTTAGTCTGATGATATGGCATGAACCGGTTACCACTTCGGTAGCCCCGTAAGATTGAATGTAAGACATCTTAATTCCTTTAAAAGATAATAAGCCTCACATCGATGATAACAAAATTATCTTTTAACTACTCTTTGTAATCGATTTTATTATTTTTTAAAAATTATTATCGACTTTCAGTTTCAAAACGTACCTTCTTGCCAAATCGGGCCTGTTTGCGGCTAAATAGAATTTGATGATCTTTTTGGAGATTTCTTTATCGTTTAAAAAAATATTTTGATATTTTTGAACTATTTTTATACCTTCATCAAAAATCGCTCCGTAAATCAAAATATCTATAATCTTAGAGAAAACCTCTCTCTTCTCTTTTAGAGGAATCTCTCTTTTTATAAGATCTTTGTAAAGTAAAAAAGCCTTTTTATGTTCGCTTTTTGAGAGATAGTAATCGGCAAGTTTTCTTTTCCAATAAAAACTCTTTTTAGATAAAGCTTTCAGAAACTTAAGATACTCCCTCTCTTTCTTTTGACTTAAAAGATAGGTAAGTATATCCTCTCTTAACTTATCGTTATCGGTAACCATAACCATATCAAAAAGCATATCCTTATACTCTTCTATAAGCTTTTCTTTCTCCTTCTTCCTTTTCAATAAAAAATATTGTCTTTTAAAAAGTTTCTCTCCCAAGACGATAGCGCTCTCTCTCGCTTTTTCGTTATTTACTTTCAAAAGCATCTCTACAATGGCTTTAGTGGTATAAAAATTATCCTCTTGCAGACTGATATCCGCAAAATGCAAAAGCAGTTTATAATTTTCCGGATCGAATTTGATCATATTTTCTATATAGACCAAAACAAGCTCATTACTCTTATTCTCTTTCAAAACTTTCTCTTTCAAGCTCTCTTTTGGAAAGAGAAAATATAAAACGAACGAAAAAATAAAGAATATAAAAACTATCTCTCTTATGGAGATTGCATATTCACTCTTAGGTAATTTCATCTCTTTACTATTTCGGCCTCTTTGTCGGATATCTCCAAATAAAGCGTATCTCTTACGCGATCGATTCTCTTAATATTCAAACTATTTCTCCTATCCAAAATAAAACCTTCGGGCAATCTGAAAGTTCTCAAAACATCGGCTCCCTCTATTTTGAAAGATCTATCTTTGAGAGATATGGCTATATAATAAAAATCCAAAGCTCTCTTTTTATATTCGCTTGCAAACATAGGATAAAAATCTCTCTTTAAAACCCATCTATAAACATCTCTTAAAGCTTTTAAAGAAGCTTTCTTAGTCGCACTTAAATAATTATAGTTTATAGCTATCGGTTTCAATCTTCTGGGGTATTCGGTGAGTTTGAAAGTTTGAATAACTTTCATATATCCCCAAAAAGGTCCCTTCCACCAATTTGTATAGTATATCTCGTCACTAATCGGAAGATAGATATCAAACCCCTCTCCCCTCTCAACTCCTATAGGAGAAAGAAGAGTATAAAAAGGGTATAAATTGGTAAGTCTAGTAAATCCTTTTTTCATCTCTACATTAATTTCCACATCTTTAAAAGGCCTCTTAAATCCTTCTAAAATGCATAGAGTGTGAGGAATTCTTTTTATATATCTTCTTAAAATATGCTCTTTAAGAGCGAAAAAAGCCCTTTTTCTTTCAAACTCGCAAAACTCATCTATACCTTTGCAACCTACATAAGCAAAAGCCGCTCTTTTTCCCTCTTTGGTGGAGGGATCCGGAACGGGAAAAGAGTGCGGAAGAATTTTTTCAAACAGTCTGAAAGGATCGAATCTAAAATTGTAATATTTATCTATTTTATAAAAAGGCTCTTTTTCGTAAACAAATACTCTTTTTTTCAAAGAAGAAGGCAAAGTGATAGAAGCGTTTTTGCCAAAAAGCACGCTCTTTACTCCTAAAGAATCGGCCTTTTTTATAAACTTTCCATATAAAACAGGATTTTTAAGAGGTTTTCTAAAATATGCAAAAACCGCTTCATATCTATCCAAAAAAATATTTTTCAAATCCTTCTCTTTTACAAATACGGGAATATAACCGAAATACTCCAAAATGGGAGCTAAATGGAAAGCTAAAGAGTGTTCTTTCTTTTTTGCAAAAGAGTTGTATAAAACTAAAACTCTTCTTTTTATAGGAGAGATACTTGAGACTCCTATCCTCTTTAAATCCTTATCCCCGATATACGGAATCACTCCCAATTTAAAAATCTCATCCGCTACTTTTTTTGCTCTCTTATCTCCAAAAGGGAGATAGTCTACGCAAATAGCGAAAAGATCGTAGCTTTTGATCT
>JAADDG010000206.1 GCA_013154075.1 Campylobacterota bacterium
CAAACCCTCTCTATACGCTTCCATTCCATATAACACTTACGTAAAGAATAATATCTCTTCATATGAGGGATATTATGCAAGCGTATTTTATGTCTATATAGCCTCTTTGGGAGTTAAGATTATAGCGGAAGACGTAACAAGCAGAGGAAGGATAGATTTTACGGTTTTTATCAAAGACAAAATTTATATATTTGAGTTTAAAGTAACGAATGAAGATCTTCTCTCTCAGATAAAAAAGAAAAGATATTATGAGAAGTACCTAAAGGAAAACAAAGAGATAATATTGGTTGGAATAAAGTTTGATGAAGAGGAGAAAAACATAAAAGAGCTTGTGTGGGAGAGGGTTTGAGATTGGCGGGTATAAAGGAGACGGTGTGAATGAGAGAGTTGACAATATTTCTCCTTTTATCGTGATGGAGATAGTAAGAGAAGCTGGAAGATTTGAAGATGCGATCCATTTTGAGGTGGGACAGCCCGATCTTCCTCCTTCTTTAAAAGTTAAAGAGGCATTGCTTAAAGCCATTGAGGATAAGAGATATTCTTATACCGAGAGTTTGGGCTTGGAAGCTCTTAGAGAAAAAATAAAAGATCACTACAAAAGGATCTATAATGTCTCTATAAAAAAAGAGAATATCTTAATAACGCCCGGTACGAGCGGAGCTTTTTTGGTCGTTTATTCCCTTGTTTGCGATTATAAAAATCGGTTGGGTTTTTGTGATCCCGGATATCCCTGCTATAAGAATTTCTCTTATCTTTTGGATATAGAGCCCGTTTTTATAGAAGTTTTTAAAGATAGCGATTATCAAATTACTCCAAATCATCTAAAAAACAAAAAACTAAAAGCTCTTCAGATTTCAAATCCGGCAAATCCTACGGGAAATATTTATGAGAGAGATAATTTAAAAAATTTGATAGAGTATTGTGAAAAGAGAGATATCGCTTTTATTTCCGATGAGCTTTATCACGGTCTGGTTTATGACGGAGAGGTAAGCAGTGCTTTGGAGTTTAGTGAAAATGTTTTTGTTATAAACGGTTTTTCTAAATATTTTTGTATGCCCGGCTTTAGGGTAGGGTGGGCGATAATTCCTGATAGATTTATAAAAAAGGCCGAAGAGATAGCTCAAAATCTATTCATCTCCGCTCCCACTTTGTCTCAATTTGCCGTTTTGGAGGCTTTTGATTATGAATATTTAAATAAAGTGAGAGAGACTTTTAGAAAAAGAAGAGATTTTTTATACAAAGAGCTTAAAGATATTTTTGAAATTCCCTCTTTTCCGAAAGGAGCTTTCTATCTTTGGGCTGATGTGTCAAAATACGGTTATGATAGCAGGAAATTTTCAAAGATGCTTTTGGAGAAAGCCCATGTAGCGGTAACTCCGGGAGTCGATTTTGGAAAGAATCAAACAGATAAATTTATAAGATTCGCTTATACTACCGATATTAAGAAGATGAGAGAGGGAGTTTCTAGAATAAGAGAATTTATAAAAAATATTTAATATTTATATCTCTCTTTTGTTTATAGAAATTCATTTAAGTATTCAAAGAAGATATCTAAGAGTTTCGGATCGAAATGTTTCCCATATCTTTGCTTGACTCTTCGGATCTACTTTCCATAATTTCTCCGAGTGTAAAAAGAAGTTTGGTTTGCGTATGGTATATCTCTTTGGTTAGTTCCACTATTTTGGTTATATCAAAATGTATCGCTATGATTTCTATAATATTTCCTTTCAAATCCGTTATCGGAGTAAAAGTTGCTTTTAGATATAAAAGCGCCCCGTTTTTCGCTTTGTATCTTGTGATAGTTTCATAGCTCTTTTTGTTTTTTATCTCCTTTGTAAACTTATCTTTTATGTTATCGATACATAGCGAAAAGTAGTCTCTGTCTATCAACTCATCCTTGTCGAATTTCATAAGATTTGCGAAAGTATCGTTACAAAATATGATTTTTCCGTCTTTATCGGTTTTTAGAAACAGAGTGCTTTTATCTATGGCCTCTTGATATTGATGCAGAAATCTTCTTGTTTTCTTGATTTCTCTTTTTAAAAAGATATTTTTCGCTATTTTCGCTATTTTTTCGGTCATAAAAAGGAGATCTACGGGTTTTGGAAGATAGTCGCTTATTTCGATCTCTATCGCTTTGAACAGATAGTTGCTGTCGGTAAAAGCGGTGGTTACTATGACGGGAATTTCGGGATCGATCTCTTTTATTGCGGATGCCATCTCCAATCCGTTTAGTTTCGGCATTTGTATATCGGTAATTACGATATCCGGCCTATATTTTTTGAAAAGTTCCAATCCTTCTTCTCCGTTGGAGGCTACAAATAGCTCTTTTGCTCTTTTTTCGAGAAAAAACGCTATCTCTTCTTGTGCGGAGATATCGTCTTCTACATAAAGTATTTTGCACTCTTTGATGTATTTTAATAGGTCGTTTGGCAGATTTCCGCTCATTTATTTAACCTTTTGCCGTTTTTTTACATAGATATCGGCATTTTCTCTATTTTGTAAAATTTTTTATACTTTTATAACTTCCTCTTTTTAGTTCGTTATTTTATTTCGGACATATAAAGGCCGATTTCGGTGCCTTTTTTTCTCTTTCGTGGTTTTTGATTTGTAGTTTTTTAGGAGTTTTATTTCATACGTCGTTAAATAAAAGATTCAACCTCTTTTTTACCTCTTTCTCCTCTTTTTGTGTAAGAGAGGTGACTTTTCCCTTTTTGAAAAGTATTCTATCGCTCGATACTATTCCAAGGGCGTTGCAGACGATTTCGCTTGTTTTTACGAGGTTGTCTCTTTTTTCTATTCTAACTCTATAATCCCCTCCAAGCAGTCTTGAAGTAAGAGGCATTACCAAGATAGTATGATAGAGATTTAGTTTTACGGCCCTATTTAGTTTGTCGTTTTGATAAATTAAGACCGGTCTTATTTTGCCGCTTTTATCGGGGGCAAGATCCGCAAAATATATCTCTCCCTTTTTAAAGAGCGGCATGGGAGAGGTTTTGTCGAAGTTTTCCTCCAAAGCCTCCAAATAGGCTTTTTTCTGGGTGTTCGGACGGCATATGAATGTACCGAGATTTCTCTCAAGCCACTCTTTGTATTCTAAATCTTCTATGCTCTCTAATATTTCTTGAAATTTTTTTAATTTACTCTCTTTAAACGGATTCATTCGATTATTGTATCACAATTATTTTTAGAAAAATGCTACAATAAAGAAAAAAGGATTTTGCGATGGTAGGCTACCTTTATGATCCTATTTTTACTCTGCACGAAACCGGCAATCATATAGAAAACAAAAATAGAGTGATGTTCATAAACGATATGATAAGAAGCGATTTTAGCTATTATCCTATAGAAGTTAGCTCTTATGATAAAAGAGATCTTTATAGAATTCATGACGATAGCTATGTGGATTGGGTGGAAGAGGGGTATGAAAACGGTGTTAGGATGATATTAAACAGTGATACGATTCTATCTCCAAAAAGTTACGAAGTGGCTTTAACCGCCGCAACTTGCACCAAAAACGTGATAGATCTTTTTAAAAGAAAAGAGATAAATACAGCTTTTTTGAATCTAAGACCTCCGGGTCATCATGCCGAGAGGATGATGGGGCAGGGATTTTGTATATTCAATAATGTAGCGATGATGGCAAAGTATGCTCAAGATGCCGGTTATAAAAAGGTGATGATCATAGATTTTGATGTTCATCACGGAAACGGGACTCAGGATATTTTTTACAAAGACGATACGGTTTTTTATTTTAGTACTCATGAGAGAAACAATTATCCCTATTTTACTGGAAGCGAAGAAGAAAGAGGAGAGGGGAGAGGCTTGGGATTTAATTTGAACAAACCTTATGAAGATAATATAGAGGATGAGGAGTTTTTGGCTCTTTATGAGGATTTGCCGAAAGATTTCGATTTCGATATAGTGCTGGTATCGGCCGGATATGATTTGATGAAAGATGAGGCGATATCGAGTGCGAATATCACTTTTGCGGGACTTGAGAGGCTTGTTAGAAAGATAGTCGATTTTAGCAAAGATAAACCTTTGGCCTTTTTGCTTGAGGGGGGATACAATCTCGACTCTTTGGTAAAGAGCGCGGAAATAACATTCGGGGTACTTAGTGAGAGATGAAAAAGATAGTTTTATTGGCTTTTTTGTTTGTTTTAAGCGGATGCGGAGTAGGGATGAAGAGTGATTGCTCACCATCTATAAACAGGGCTTTTGCCTGGGTGGATAGGATGCCCAAAATTTCTTCGAAATCTCCCGTTGTTACCGTGAAGTTGGAAGTTTTAAAAAAAGGTTGCGACGATTTGAAAATATCGGATGCTAAAGCGGTGTTTAAAGAAGGTAGCTGTGCTTTCAAAGAGGTTTCGAAAGAAAATATGAAAGAGAAAATAACATTTGTATTGAAAGGGTGCGAAGAGATATGGAATCTAAAAAAGTTTAAATTAAAGCTTCGTTTGATCGATGATAAAGGAAGAGAATATATTATGGATTCGAAAGATTTGGTTGTTAGAAAAGTTTATTAAAGGAGTGAAAAATGATAAGGAAATTTTTTTATGTTTTGGTAGTGGGAGTGCTGTTGACTTTTTTTAGCGGTTGCGGAGGCGGCGATAACGAAGATAATAGTATCGTAAAACATCCGGGAGACGTTGTAAGTCTCACAAAAACCGCAACTTACGATCAAGATACGATGAAGCAGATACTCGATCAAATGCAGATTCCGTCTCAGCAAGTCTTCGGGATAGAGGTTTTTACGCTCGTTTACAAAACTTTGGATAGATTCGGCAATTTGATAAACGCTTCGGGGCTGTTGGCGGTGCCGATGGGAATCGATTTCCCCACTCCCTTAGTTAGCGATCAGCACGGAACCGTTTTTAATGACGAGGAGATTCCTTCCAGAAATCCTCTAAACGCTTCCGTCATTCTCTTTACCGCGCTTAGAGGATATATGCTTGCTATGCCCGATTATATAGGATATGGAGCAAGCAGTGACAAAGTGCATCCCTATCTTATAGAGGAGCCTTCCGCAAGAGCCGTGGTGGATATGTTAAGAGCCGTAAAGAGGATATCCTCTATAAAGAATTTTCCTTTGGGAGACAAGCTCTTTTTGTCCGGCTATTCCGAGGGCGGATATGTGACTATGGCGGCTTTAAAAAAGATTCAAGAGGATCTTTTCGATGAGTTTAGGGTGACGGCGGCGGCTCCTATGGCGGGACCTTACGATCTTAAACAAACGGCTGACGTATTTTTGCTTCAAGGGATGCTTAGCTACTCTCCTTTCGTAGCCTATTTGGTTTATGCTTACGACGAGTATTACGGTTGGAATAGACTAAAAAAGATCGTAAACGAACCGTATGCCGACAAACTTCCCGCTTTGTTTGATGGTACTAAGAGTTCGGATTATATCTATAACGCTTTGACAAACGTTACCAACGAGCTCTTTAGGCCCGATTTTCTGGCTTCTTATTTTGCGGGAGGGGAGGAGTATTTCAAAAGGGCCCTTGTGGATAACTCCCCTATAGATTGGACTCCGAGAATGCCTCTTAGACTCATTCACTGCACCGATGATCCTATCGTGCCTTTTTTCAATACTCAAACGGCTTTCGATAACTTCGTTCAAAACGGAGCTAAAGATGTGGAGCTTGTAAGTTTGGACGGAGACGATCATGTAGAGTGTGCCGGTCCCGCATATCTTGATGCGGCTTCATATTTCGATTCCTTTAGATAACAGGGGAGATTTTTCTCCCTTTTTTCTCTCTTTATCCCCGTTTTTTTAAAAAACTCACTTTTTCTTAAACAATAATTTTTAAAAGTAAATAATTCATTTATAACTTAAAAATTTTTATATTTGTTGGTTATAATAATTTTGCGGTGGGAAAGAATTTTTATTTATTGACGATATTTTTCATAATCAGCGAGTGCGGGGGCTTTGAAGTGAATTTGATGGTGGTTAGCGACGATCTTTATTACAAAAGAAGAATCAGGTACTATTTCGAAGAATATGACTTCAATGTAAAGACTTTCGAGAGTATAGATGAAGTATTTTTAAGTGAAAGTCTGTACGATTTTGATATTTTAATTTTAGATATAGATTCTAATAAAGAGGACAGATTTGAGATCTTGGAATATCTAAAAAAGAATTTTTTCGGTATCCCCTCTTTGGTGATAAGCAACAAAAAAGAGATTCTCTATATCAAAAAAGCTTTCAATATGGGCTCTTACGACTATATCAAAAAGCCTTTCGAGATGGAAGAGTTAAAGCTTAGGATAGAGAATATCTTAAGATATACCAAATATCAAAAGGAGATTCCTATAAACAAAGAGGTGAAATATAACTTGGCTAAAAGAGAGCTGCTTTGTGAAGATAGAAAAATTTTTCTTACCAAAAAACAGGATAAAATATTGTATTTTTTGGTAAGAAATAGAGGAAAGATAGTGCCTTTGGATATATTGGGAGAGTATGTTTGGAATGAAGAAATTAAAAATTTTAAAACAATTTCAAGTCATATAAGAGATATTCACAAAAAACTCGGCAGAAAAATTATTAAAAACGTAAAAGGAATAGGCTACATAATAGAATAACTCCGGTTAAAAAATTTTTCTATAAATTTACATTCAATCAACTGCTTAAATACAAAAAAATTTATAGTATCTTTAAAAAATAAATATAAGATTAAATTTTTTTTAAAAAGTTTAAAAAATAAACACAATCTGCACATTTTTTGCACTTATCTATGAGATAATTCCTCTATAGGAAAGTAAAACTCACTTTTCCCTATCCTACAAAAACAAAAAGGAGTCAGAGATGCTACCCAAAAAACGATGGATGGTTTCCACGCTGATCGCTATGATGGTCTCTTCGAGTGTGGCTGTTGCTCAGATGAGTTCTCTATCCGAAAGCGAATTGGAGGATGTGAGCGCTCAAGGTATTCAAAATATCTATAACGGGGGTACTACGAATTCTCAGCTTAACAACAACGAGGCTTTGGAGCTTAGAGGAGAATCCCAAAAAGGGGCTCAAGGAATGGAGGTGGTAAATAGCTCCTCTTCCGCAATCAACGCCAATCAAAACGTAGCGAGTTTGGTAAACGGAAGCGGCGAGCTTACGCAAAAAAATTGCCAAATCGCCAAAAACGGCAAAAATGCGGTTCAAACCACTACCAACAAAAGAACGGTAAACGGACAGGTAAACGATAACGGTGCCGTAAATTTGAGTGATCAAGCACAGATGGAGGCTTCCGCTTCCGTAATGGTAAATGCCGCCAAATCGGGTATAAATGAAGGGCAAAATATTTTGACCGTGGATAAGTCCAAAAACTTGGTTCTTAGACAAAAAAATTCTCAACAAGCGTCCAATACGAACGCTTTGGTTCAACATATCTCGAGCGAAGATACCGTGCTTAGACAAAGCAACAACAACGCCGCCATTCAGCTAAACGGCGACGCTCAAAGCAAAGCAAGCGCTCTATCTATAGACAACTCCGCCTCTTCGGCCAAAAATACGGGACAAAACATTCTTTACGCTACCGATACGGAGAATCCGAAACTTTGGCAAGAGAACGTTCAAAACGCGGAGCATGCCAAAACTATGCTCGAGCAAACCGTATCTAACGGAGAGAATACGAGAGATCAAAAAAACAACAGCGCTTCCGTACAAGCTAACGATAACGCTCAAAACGAGGCAAGCGGTCTTGCTATAACCAATACCGCCTATTCGGCCGAAAATATCGGTCAAAATATAATGGAAGCCAAAGATGTGACGGGAAATATAAAAATTTCTCAAAAAAATACGCAAAACGCTTATAACGGCGGCGGAAAATATGAGTATCAATCCGTAATTACCGCTAAAAAAGCCGTAAACGCCAAAAACAACAATGCGGCCGTTCAAGTAAACGGAGCTCAAAACGACATTTCCGGAATGGCCTTTACGAATACCGCTAATTCCGCTTTGAATATAGGACAAAATATAGCTTCCATAGAAAATGCAGGCAATCTTAACTTCATAGATCAATCCAACGATCAACATGCCATAAATAAATACAACGCTCCTCAAAAAGTGGTAAACGGCAGTGCCGAAAACGGACAAAACAATAACGGAGCGGTTCAAATCAACGACGCTCAAAAGAATCTATCCTCTTTGGCGTCTCATAACAATGCCGATTCGGCGGTAAATAGCGGAGTGAACGTGCTTGACGTAAGCGGTAAACCTACCAAAGGATCCGTTCTTACTCAAACGAACACTCAAGTTGCCGAAAACTGCGGAACTCACAATCAAGACGTAGTCAATAACGGAAATATAGAGAAACAAGCCAACAATAACGGAAAAGTTCAGTTGATAGACGCTCAAGTGGGAACTTCGAGTTTGATTTTGGGTAATACCGCCGGAAGTGCCGTAAACTACGGATTGAATATAGCCAATATTCAAACTTCCACAAACTGGAGCATAACCCAAACGGCTGTCCAAACGGCGACAAATTTCTAAAGAGGCGGCTTTACGCCTCTTTTTTCAACCCTAAAAGCGGTTGAGCAAAGGATTGAGAGATGAAAAAGATCGCTATTTTAACGCTGTTTTCCGTTTTGGTTTTTGCCGGAAAAATAGAGATGGTTGATGATAACGAATTATCGGATATTTCCGCCCAAGGTTTTAGTCTGAATTATCAGGTGATGGATAACGCTATTAAAAATTCGCTATCTTACGGAACTTACAAGGGAGTTTCAAATAGTATAAGCTCCTCTTTGTTTAAATATACCGGAGTGCCAAGCTCCTTGGTCGATTCCATAATGATAAGCGGTTTTGCCCAAAAAGATGCGTTCGTTCCTATAAATGCGGTGAATTCGGCCGTAAACGTTCCCATAAATATAGTGTTTGTGATGAATTCCAAAATTACGGGCGGAATCAATATAAACAATCAATTGCAATCGGCTTTAAAGCCTTTTAATTGATTTAAGCATTCGGCATAATTTTCCGATCTTATGCTGAATGCTTTTTTTAGTCGACAAAATATTCATAAACCGTTTGGCTATTTTGTCGGCTAAATTTTATAAAAGGAGAAAGGTTGGATATTTTAAAATTTTTCGAATATGCTAAGGAGCCTTTCGATCTTTTGAATTTCGCTCTGTTTTTTATACTCTCTGTAATTTTTTATCTCGAGATTTCCAAAAAGATAGAGAAATTGTAAAAATGGCGAAATTTAGAATTTTTCTATTTTTGATTATGTTTTTCTCCGCTCTTTTTGCGGATAAAAAGGAGTATTCGAAAGTTCCCATAATAGTGGGGATGAAATTCGGATCCTTCAAAATATATCCCAAAGTGGAAACTTCAAGAAGCGTAAATTCCAGAAATCTTATTCGTCAAAAAATGGATTTTAGTTGCGGATCGGCCGCTACCGCCACTATCTACAACTACTATCTAAACGATCCTCTAACCGAACGGCAGGTCATAAACGGTCTGTTTAGGTTCGGAAACAAAAGAAAAATTATTCAAAACAGAGGTTTTTCTCTCTTGGATATAAAAAAACTCTCCAATGTTTTAGGTTATAAAGTAAACGGTTACAAGCTTGATTTGGACTCTTTGATAGAGCTTGGCAAACCGGCTATCGTTACTATAGTTTTGGGCAACTATAAACATTTTGTGGTTTTTAGAGGAGCGGTGGGGGATAGAGTCTTTTTGGCCGATCCCGCTTTGGGAAATACGATAATGAAAAGGGACGAATTCGAAAAGATCTGGTATAAACATATCGCTTTGATTATAGAACAAAAACGTCCCGGCGTAAATAGGTTGGCTCTTTCTGCCGATGATATGAGATGGGTTGGCGATAATATTTTAAGAACCTATATATCAAACTATTATGTTCCGTCTTTTAGGACGTTTTTAGATCATTGAGAGGAAAGTTATGAGAAGTTTTTTGAAAATAAAGAGGGCTCTTTCTTTTTATACGATTCTATCTGTCATAGGATCTTGCGCGCTCTATTCCGAAGGAGTGGATAAAAAGCTTGCCGATGTCTTAAAGAGGGATTCTCAGCCGAAAGAGGTTTTGGAGCACTTCCAAAGAGATTACATTCTTTTAAAAAAGGGTGCTATCGAGTTTGAAAATAACTTTCAATTTAGTTATAACTCCGCAAATCAGATCTTTTTGGATAGTTTCGCTATTTTGGATCCCGTATTTCTCACACTCGGACAGTTTGGAATAGAGTCCATCAAAAGACAGATAATAAGCGATATCGTTACCGTAAGATACGGTATTACCGACTATTTGCAAGCGGAACTTGCCGTGCCTTTTATCTATAGACACGATCAAAGAGCGAAAGTGGAAGTAAATAAAGAGGATTTGGTGGATGATGCGGGACTTGGGGATATAGCTTTTTCATTAAGCGATCAAATATATAGAGAGACCGCAAAAAGACCGGCACTAATTGTAAATCTAAGTTTCAAATCCAAAACGGGAAAGAGCCCCTATGATATAGATCTAAAAAACGAGCTTCCTTTGGGAACGGGATACTATTCGATAAAAGCGGGAGTCAATTTTATAAAAAATATAGATCCTACCGTGGTTTTCGGAGGAGTAGCTTACGCTTACAATATGGATCAGGATGTGGGAGAGACGGTAAACGGAAAGTTTTTGGAAAAGGTGGAGCCGGGAGATACGATCAGTTTGAACGCCGGGATGGGGTATGCCGTAACATATAATTTCTCTCTAACCGCTCAGTTTCAATACGATTACACTCTCTCTTCATACTCCACGGTAGATGGCAACAGAACGAAAGTGGCAAACTCCTCTTTGAACGTCGCACAGCTTAAGATAGGGGGAGGATGGGCACTTAGCAAAGATAGATCCGTAAACGTATCTTTGGGAATAGGTCTCACAAGCGACTCTCCCGATTTTGTATTGGAGGTTAGAACGCCCTTTAAATTTTAGTTATTCGGGACGTATTACGGTGTAGATTCTCGATAGATCGTAAATTTTATAACGTGCGGGAGTTTTTCTCCTCTCTCCCGCGTAGCTTATCGTAAGAGCTTTTTTGTTTTTGAAATCGATCCATTTTACGAAAATGGCGCTATGCTCTACGTTGCGATAGGATAGATTTATGTGATAGATCCAATCTCCCGGTTTCAAGATTTTCGGGTTTATCGAACCTCTTTTGGAGGTTTTTGCTATCGTTACTCTTTTTTGTTTCGGAAAGCCCGCTTTTTCATAAACCGCATTTACAAAATCCCAGCAAGATCCTCTTATAATGACTCTATTTTTTATCATCTCGTCTGCGGTTTTCAAAATCTTGTAACCTTTAGGATCTATATTTTTAAATTGATAACTTTTAAGTTCATATAGTTTGGGATTCTCTTTGGAAACGCTTCCGCAGCCCGTAAAAATAATTAGAAATATTAAATGCAAAATAGAGTTTTTCATATATTTATCCCTTTTTTCAAATTATACTTTATTTTTCATGCGGTTTAGTTTTACTTTTGGAAAGCGATACTAAATAGTAAAATAAATATTTCCGATTAACCGTTTTATAATCATTTTTTTACTAAAATATTAATAAAGTAAAAAATAAAGGTAAAAAGATGAGATTTGATAAAGCAATTTTATTTTTACTCGTTTTTATTCTTTCAGGTTGCGGAGGTATCGTTAATTACTCTCCCAATTCTTCCGTTCCAAGAGACGGGAAGATAATCGTTTTACCTTTTCAAAACAATAGCGACGCTCCTTTAGCCGGGCAGAAGGTGAAAAATATCTTGGCGAATGTTTTATATTCGAAAGGGTTCGATGTCGAAGTCGTATCTTTAAATGACGAGGATTATATTACTCAAGATAAAGCTTTTAGGATAGCCGATAGAAAAGGAGCTAAATATTTTATTTTCGGCAGCGTTAACGAATGGAGATATAAAACCGGTATAGAAGCGGAACCCGCCGTATCTTTGGATTTGCGAGTGATAGATAGAGAGAGTGAAAGGGTGGTTTATAGCGCCGTAGGGGCTAAAAACGGATGGAGCGACGAGTCTTTGGGAAGTGTCGCTCAAAAGCTGATATTGGAACTTGTTAGATAATGATCGATTATTTCAACAAAAATAAGACGGCTTTTTTGGAAAGTATTTTTATAACTGTCGTTTTTTTCGGAGTCGGATATCTTATAAGAAGCGACGATCCCGCTTTTTTAAGAAGCGAAATAGGTCTATACATTTTCGTTTTGGCCGTATTGACGCTCTTTTACGGTTGGGTTGGATTTATAACTTTTTTATTTATGTACGGTATTTTTCTGCTCAATTTTTACAAACCTTTTCCTACCGTCGATTTTTTGGAAAGTACGGCTTTGGGGCTTTTGCTCTTTTTCTTTCATTTCGTATGGGATAGAGAGATAAAGAAATCGAGAGCTAAAGAGGAGTATTTGAATCAAAAGCTTTCCGAAAATTCAATAGCTTTTTATACTTTGAAAGCCTCTTACGATAAGCTTGAGAGGTCCTTTTTAACAAAGCCTTTTAGTTTGAAAGACTCTTTATGGAAAGTTATGCTTTTTATAAAAGAGCCTAAGGTGGCTAAAGAGGAGTTTTTAAAATTTCTGAGAGAAAACTATTTTGTTGAAAAAGCTTTTATTTTTGAGGGAGTAAGTGCCAATAGGGATCTTTTGGTGCGGGAGGCTGCGAAAAAAAGAGTACCTGTTTATATAGATCCTCTAAGCGCTCCAAAAGGCGGCTTTATGGCGGTTGTTCCCGTTTTTATAGGAGATAGAAGCTATTTTTTGGCTATTGAAAAGATCTATTTTAGTTTTTTCGATAAAGAGGTTCTTTTAGAGGTAGCCGTTATTTTTACATATTTTATTCAAACTCTTGAGAAAGAGAGATTTATGTCCGTAAAGGGATGCAATAAGAGTTATTTGAGTAAGGAGTTTGCGTACGAGCTTTGTAAATTGAAAGAGATCTATAAAAAGTATAGAGTTACATCTTCGATTCTGACTTTCAAATCTTCGGATTTTATTTATATGAAAAATCTTTATCTAAAAATAAAGTCTCAAAAGAGAGTTATAGATCTCGTTCAAGCTTTAAGAGTAAAGAAATCGGAATATTTGATAATCGTTATGCTTCCCTTTTCAAACTCTAAAGAGGCGGAAGGTTTTTTAAAAAGACTTAAAAAAGATGATAATTTAAATAGTCTCGAATATAGAGTTCAGGATCTAAAAACTTATCGCTTGGAAAATTTATTGAGATAAAAAGATGCAGGATATATTTTTAGCTTTTTTAGTTCCTTTTTATGTCATTTTTATAGCGCTCTTTTCATATTTTATCTCAAAGAGACTCCCCTTTTCCAACTCGTTTTTTTTCATATTCCTTTTTAATCTGATTATGAATCTTTTTGGGGTGGTGTTTACTCTTGTTTTCTATTTCGTTTTTAAAAATAGAAGAGAAAGAGGTGAGAATCTTAAGATATTATCTCTCGATTTAGAGAGGCTGTTTTTTTCGTATCCTAAAGCGGTTCTTTCTTTTAGAAGCGGGGCTTTCGATACTTTGTTAAGAAACGAAAACGTATCAGAAGATAGAAAAGTTAAATTCCTATCCTATATTAGAGAAAAGATGTCCAAAGAGGGGATAGAGCCTTTTTATAGCGCTCTCTCAAGCAGAAGCGACGAAAGCAGGCTGTTGGCTTTTACTACGATAAACAATATGGAAAAAGATCTGAACGAGAAGATAGAAGAGATTAAAAAGAGTGATTTTGAAAACAAAGAGGAAAAATTGGCTTTTTTATATTGGGAGTTTGTCTATTTTAAGCTTGCTACGGGAGATCTTAAAGATTTTTATTTAAAAAGAGCTAAGGAGTTTGCCAAGGAGGCTTTGAAGAAAGATTTCAAGAATGAAAATATTTTTATTTTACTCGGAAAAATATATTTGGAGGAGAGAGATTACGAAAATGCCAAAGAGGCTTTTAATAAAGCTATTTTTTTAGGTGCGTCTAAAAGATCGACTCTTCCTTATTTGGCTCAAATATATTTTGAAAATAGAGATTTTAAAGATTTTAGAAAAGTTTTGGTAGATCTTAGCGATTTGAAATATAACCCTAAAATCTCCTCCATTTTCTCTCTTTGGACCGGAAAATGAAGAGTGTGGATATTTTGATAGTGGCGGAAGGGACTTATCCTTATGTAAGAGGAGGAGTCTCAAGCTGGATAGATCAGCTTATTAGGGGTCTTAGCGAGTATAGATTCGGTATTTTGTTTTTGGGTAGTAAAAAAGAGGATTATAGTGAAAAAAAGTATGAATTTCCTAAGAATCTGGTCTATTTCGAGGAGTACTTTCTTTTTGATATAGAGGTAAAGGAGCCGAAATCCAAAAGAGGAGATAAGAGGGCTTTTCAGAGGATCGAGAGTTTTTACAAGAGTTTAAAAAGAAACGAAGATATAAAGATAGGATCTTTTTTTGATAAAGATTTTGTAAGAAAGATTTCGTTGGAGGATTTTTTATACTCTAAAAACTCTTGGGATTTTATACAAAAAAGGTATGAAGAGAATGCGGGCGATCTCTCTTTTTTGGACTATTTTTGGACAGTAAGAAGCATTCATAAACCTCTTTGGCTCCTCTTTTCCTTGGCCGAAAAAGTAGATTTCGCCAAAGTCATACATTCACCTTCTACAGGGTATGCGGGTTTTTTATCGGCTTTAGTATCCTCTTTCCATAAAATACCTTTTATTTTGACGGAACACGGGATTTATATAAGAGAGAGAAAGATGGATATTTATGCATCTAAGGATCTCGATATTCATAGATACCTTCTTCAAAAAAGTTCGCAAAGCGAAGATTATTTAAAAAAAATGTGGATTAGCTTTTTTGAGAGGATAGGGATTTTAACCTATAAAGAGGCTAAAGATATTTTATCTCTTTTTCAAGGGGCTAAAGAGCTTCAAGTGAAATTCGGAGCTGATGAGAAGAAATGTAGAGTTATTCCAAACGGTGTTGATATAGAGAGATTGAAGCCTTTGGTAAAAAAGCGTAAAAAAGAGGCTTTAAGAGTGATAACTCTGCTTGGTAGAGTAGTTCCTATAAAAGATATTAAAACTTTCATAAGAGCTATGAGACTTACGGTAAATAGATTTCCCGATGCCGAGGGCTGGATAGTTGGTCCTACCGATGAGGATCCCAACTATTTTAATGAGTGCGAAATGATGGTGGAGTCGATGGGACTTAAGGAGAATGTGAAATTTTTGGGTTTTCAAAAGATTGACGATATTTTGCCAAAAAGCGGTATTTTGACTCTAACTTCCATAAGCGAGGGGATGCCTTTGGTGATTTTGGAAGGTTTTGCGGCGGGGCTTCCTTGCGTGGCTACCGATGTGGGAAGCTGCAGAGATCTGATTTACGGAGCGCTAAATAGAGAGGATATGGAGATAGGAAAGGCCGGAGAGGTGGTTTCGGTAGCCGATCCGATAGCGCTTTCCAATGCTTATATAAAAATTTTAAATGATGAGGATTTGTGGAAGAAGTATCAAAAAAGCGCCTTAAGAAGAGTCGAGAGATTTTATACTCAAGATATTTTTTTCAAAAACTATAAAGAGGTTTATAAGGAGGCTTTGAGATGGCGGGTATAGGTTTCGAGCTTGAGAAAGCTTTGAAAAAAGATAGTCTCCTTTCATATATAAAAGTTTACGGCTACTCTTCCGTTTTGAGTGCCGGTGCATGGATGATATCCATCGTAGCTATCATTTTGGTAGGTTATATTTCGATAGCTTCCAATAAGAGTTTCAAAGAGACGATAGAGTTTCAGCTTATAGTGACATACGCTTTTATGCTCTCTTCTTTTCTTCTCTTTTCCGGTTTTTTGCAGCTTCCTTTGACGCGCTTTATAGCCGACAGACTTTATGAAAAAAAACAAAAAGAGGTATTGCCCGCTTATTTCGGTTCCGTTTTGGTTACTCTTGTTGTGGGAAATCTATTTTTGATACCTTTTGTTTTTTACCTACTGCCCGAAAAGAGTCTCTATTTTAAAATATTGGTTGTTGAAGTTTTTTTGATAGTTAGTTTGGTTTGGCTTGCGAATGTTTTGGCTTCAAGTCTTAAAAGATATAAAACGGTTGTTTTTTCTTTTTTTATAACATACTCTTTGATAGTTTTTTTATCTTATATGTTCGAAAAGAGTGAAGCCTTTTTGCTTTTTGCCTTTTTTGTGGGGAATTTTTTTCTGTTTTCGGTTCTGACTTTTTTGATTTTGAAGGAGTTTCCTTCCGATAGGTTGGTCGGTTTTAAAATCTTTAATCCAAGAACTTTCTATTGGAGATTGGCGCTTGCTGGAGTCTTTTATAATTTGGGAGTTTGGATAGATAAGATAATTTTTTGGTATCACCCTTTGACGGGATATTATTTGGTAGGGAGGCTTAGAGCCTCCATAGTCTACGATCTTCCCATATTTTTAGCCTATCTTGCGATCATTCCCGCCATGGCAATATTTTTTTACAGGTTGGAGGTCGATTTTTCGAAAAGTTTTGTACGTTTTTACGATGCCGTATCTTTGGGAAAACCGCTTTTTGAAATTAAAAAATACAAAAATATGATGAATAGAAATATTAGAGGAATTATAAGAGAGATAATGATAATACAGATGATTATAAATATTTTTATCTACTTTAGTGCGGGGTATATCTTTGATATCTTAAATATTCCAAAACTATATTTAGATCTATTTTATATTTTACTGATTGGGGCTACTTTGCAGCTCTGTTTCATGACGATGATGGCGCTATTGTTTTATATAGATAAGAGGATAGAGACGCTTTATCTCTCTATCATATTTTTTGTTTTGAACGCTTCGCTTAGCTATTTATCGATCAATTTGGGGCCGAGCTATTTCGGATACGGCTATGCCGTTTCCCTTTTGATAAGTTTTATTATAGCTTTGTTGATAGTTAGAGAAAAATTTGCAAGGATAGATTATGAGACTTTTATGCTTCAAAAATAGATTTTTGATTGTTTTGCTTTTTTTCAATCTATCCCTTATGGCCGAATCTTTCAAAAGCGCTATAGTCTATTATGCCGATAAGAAACCTTACGAGATTTTGGGCTCTTTCGATATCGTTATTTTGGAACCCGATAATACGGATACTTCCAACTACGGTTTTAGGAAGTATAGAGATAAGATATTCGCTTATGTAAGTATGTGTGAAGTGGGGAAAGATAGAAAATATTTCAAAAAAATCAAAAAAAATTGGATTTTATCTGAAAATAGAGTCTGGAAAAGCAAGATTTTGGATATTTCCGATAAGGGGTATAGAGATTTTTTGATAAAAACGGTAATCAAAGATCTTATCGATAAGGGATATAGAAACATCTTTTTCGATACCGTAGATTCTTATATGGCTTTGAAGGTTAAAAACAAAAAAAGATATGAGGATGGAATAGTCTCTCTTCTAAGAGAAATTAAAAATAGATATCCATTTGTAAAAATAATTTTAAATAGAGGTTTTGAGGTAATAAATAGGGCTCATAGTTTCATAGATGGAGTGCTTTTTGAGTCCCTCTTTTTCGGTTTGGATTTTAGAGATTTATCTTACAAAAAGGTTTCTAAAAAAGATAGAGAGTGGCTTTTATCGAAAGTGAAAGAGATCAAAAGCTACGATCTTTTCGCTATTTGCGTAGATTATCT
>JAADDG010000204.1 GCA_013154075.1 Campylobacterota bacterium
TAGAAATTAATAGATCATGGATAAAAGAGTTCGGATCTAAAGATTTTTCAAACAGAGTCTTAAGAAACGAAAAATTATTTAAAAAATACATTCCTATTTACGAAGATAAAACCTTTTTGAACAACTACGAAAAAAGCGAATGGATAGATATATTAAAAAGCAAAAAAAACAGAGTCAATAATCTACTTGTATCAAAAGATGATTTTTCTCACATTTATAAAGTGGAATTTTTTGAAGTAAATTTATTTAAAGAAAAAAGAGAAGAGAAGTTCGTAATCTCTCTCTCCCCCTTCTCCTCATTGAAAGATCTACCAAAATAACTCTAAAGCTTCTCTCGAATCCGGAGAGAAGCCTTTTTATTTTTTCAAAGACTCATAAGCTTTTATATCGTTTTGATCGTAATTTTTAATTCCATATTTTTTACAAATACCTGCAAACTCTTTCGAAAAGGAAAATAGATAAAAAACTTGATCTCTATTTAATTTACCACTCTTTAACTGCCCTACCCAATAATCAAGACCGCCTTTATCGGGCGCTCTTCCAAGAAGAGTCGTATAAGCTCTTTTTACGAACTCTTCATCACTTAAATTCAAGCTCTTAAACTCTTTACTTACAAAAAAACCTCTCGCAACCCAAGTAGCGGTTTTCCCTTTGTCTACAAGCTGACTTACCCAAAAATCAAGTCCCGCTTGTTGAGGAGTTCTTGTCAAAATGTTTTTATAAAGCCTCATAACAAAAGCACTGACGGAATTCTCAAGCACTTGAAGGCCTGAAAAACTATTAGCTACAAATATATGATTGCCTTTTACGGCCGTATTTATACTTAAACTATTGGTCTTATATTTGCCTCTCAAAAAAGGCTTGGAAGGATTGGAGATATCCACCATCTTAACACCCATATGATAATCAGCTACATATGCATATTTTCCCTCTACGCTAACTCCGTAGGCATATCCGTTCGTATTATAATTTCCTTTTAGCTTAGGAGCTGCCGGATTAGAAACATCCACTATTTGAAGCCCTTGTCCGTAATCCGCTACATATGCATATCCGTTTTTCACATCTACTCCGAAAGCAGATCCCGGAGTATCCAACGTAGCGACTACAAAAGGTCTGACGGGATTTGATATATCCACAATATGAAGTCCGTCATAAAATCCTGCGATATAAGCGAAATTTCCCACTATCTTTATAGCTTCCGCATACATTTTGCCGTTATTTCCCCTAAGTCCTGCAACAACATAAGGCGCATAAGGGTTTTTGACATTTATTACTTGAAGTCCGAAAGAATGAGAAGCCACAAAAGCAAAACCGTCCTTCACCGCAACTCCCATAGCGGATCCGGCAGGCTTGATAGAAGATACGAGTTTAGGAGCATAAGGATTTTTAACATTCAAGATTTTAAGTCCACCGTCATAAGCCGCAACATAAGCATAATCTCCGTCAATCGCTACCGAATAAGCCTCTCCATCCAACTTATAACTTCCTAACAGTTTCGGTTTGGCGGCATTGGAAATATCCACAATCTCCAAACCGTAATTAAAATCGGCTATATAAGCCTTATTGCCTTTTATGGTTACATTCCATGCTTTTCCGCAACTATTATACGCAGCTACCAAACGAGGATGAGAAATATTGGAAATATCGAGGATGGTTCCGGATCCGTTATTAGCCAAATAAGCATAATTTCCTTTTACCGCAACCGCATTGCCTCCACCACCACTACTATATCCTATAGCGGTATTATATTCTCCAACCAATCTTGGAGAGTACGGATTGGAAACGTTAACGATCTTAAGACCGGTATCGTTATCGGCTATAAGAACATAATCTCCCTTTTTGACAAGTTTAAAAGCTTTTGTTTTGGGATAGTTTCCTATCATCACGGGATGAGCCGGATTTGAGATATCCAAAATTTGAAGTCCGGTATAGTAGTCCGCTACATAAGCGAGATTACCATCTATTACTATACTTTTAGCACCTACGTTTTTTTCCTCTTCCGTAATGGGAGCTCTATATTTAGCTCCTTCGGTATTCATAAAATTTCCAACTTTTTTAATGGAAGAGGGATTCGAAATATCCAAAATCTCCACACCGTTACTAAAATCCGCTACATAAGCATATTTTCCCTTTACGGCTACCCCGTCGGCTCTACCTTTGGTATTAAATTTTCCCAAAAGTTTAGGAATGGAAGGATTCGATACGTCTATAATCTTAAGACCTTTATCACCGTCAGCTAAATATATAATATTTTTTCTCATAAAAATAGAAGTGGCTATTCCGTCGGTATCATACTTACCTATTAAAAAGGGATTTCTTTTATCCGCTAAATTAATAACCAAAAGCCCCTCTTTATCTGCGGCAAGATAAGCTATATTATTTTTAACAATTACGGCTTTCGTATATCCTTGGGTATAGAAACTCCCCATAAGTTTAGCTTTTGAAGGATTTTTTACATCGAAGATTTCCAGTCCGTTAGCCGTGGCGGCATATATAATATCTCCGTTGCTCTGGATATCATTATATATTCCGCCAAAAGCTCCTATTTTATTTAAGGCGATTTTTGCGCCACCTAACAGCCCCGAAACACTAAAAATTAAAATAATTATTAATTTAAGAACACTTCTTACCATATTGTCCCTTTAATTCGATATTTTAAGAAAACCTTGGATATATTATATCTTAAAAAAAACAAAAATTCTATTAAAAAACAAAAAAACGGATTATAAATATTTTTAATAAAAAACACTTAATAATATATGATTTTGCTTATAATAATTTAAATTATATTTTTAGAGTAAAATAATATAAACCAAATTTTTTACAAAAAATAATAAATTATTTAAAACTTTTAGCCGGATTTCCAAATAAGCTTAAGAAAATCATTTAAATATTTTAAAAGAAATTTTAAATAAATAATTTGTAAAAAATATTGTTTATCCCCTAAAAAAGGAGCTTAATTAACTTTTAGTTAAAAGAGTATTAAAGCTCCTAAAGTTTCGATTATAGTCTTTTTTTTATTAAAAAACTTTTATTCTTAATAGAACTTATGTCAATAATATTTAATCCGGTATTGAAATCAACAGCGTACAAAAACTCTCCGTCCGTTTTAACTCCCAAAACTCCGTATAAATCAGCCTTAGCAAAAAATTTCGGTTCTAAAACTTTTGAAATATCAAAAATCTCAATTCCTTCATATAAATTTGCCGAAAAAAGAAAATTACCATATATCTCTACATCTCTCGCATATCCTTTTAAATTTTTAATAGATTTAACTATTTTAAGTTTATCCGGATCAAATATCTCTATCCCCTCTTCTCCCTCCGCCAAAAAAAGATAGCCGTCTTTTATAGAGATATCAAATATTCTTTTTTTAAGATCAAAAAAAGCTCCAAATCTCAAACTTCCGTTTTCAACCTTTAAAATCTCCAAATTTCCATCTTCACTGACAGCCACCAAAATATCGGAATCTATACAAATTTTATCTATACTAAAATTCACTCTATAAGTAGAAAGAAGTTTAGGTTTAAACATATCCGATATATCGAACAACAAAATCTCATTTTCAGCCGCCACATATAACATATCGTCATATATAAAAATACTTTGAGAAGAATTTTTAGTCTTTATGAAATTTATTACGGAGAGATCCGCTTTATTGAGAATTTCAACTCCTTCCAACCCCTTTGCCAACAGGATATAATCTTTATAAATAACTATATCGTTTATATAGTCTTCTTTCATATCGTTCAATCCCAAAAATATATCTCCCTCCTTATCTATAGAGAAAGCCTTATCCTCTTTGGAAGAGATATCGAGAGTCTTTAATAAAATAGGATTTTCGGGATCCTTTATGGCAACTACATCCAAATTTTTCCTAAAATCAGCTAAAAAAATCTTATCTTTATCTAAAGCTATTTTATAAGCTCCTCCCTCTATATAAACTTTCGATACAATATCTTTTGTTATAGGATTTGAAATATCTACTATATCGATTCCCTCTCCACCGGCCAAATATAGTGTATATTTGTCAATCCATATATCCAAAGTCTCTCCACTCGATACATATCCCACAACTTTCGCCGCTTTGGGATTTAAAATATCCACCACTTTCAAACCGGCATAAAGATCGGCCACAAAAAGATAATC
The DNA here is from genome assembly GCA_013154075.1 of Campylobacterota bacterium. Lineage (GTDB taxonomy): Bacteria > Campylobacterota > Campylobacteria > Campylobacterales > JAADDG01 > JAADDG01. Next base: position 4,150 of record JAADDG010000204.1, read on the forward strand.
ATTTTTCAAAGATAATTTAACACTTTTTGAATCCAATTTGATATTTTTTATGAATTTAGGAGACTTAATATCCGATACATCAAAAATATTCACTCCCTCGTCAAAAGCCGCCAAATAAGCGAAATTTTTATAAACTAAAACGTCTTTTATAGTCGAATTGGTATCTATATGAGCAACTTCTTCTATATTTTTTAAATCTTTAACATCAAAAATATAAACTCCACCTTCATTGGCACTGATAAAAGCTTTATTATCTTTTATATAAATAGAAGATACGCCATAGGGCAATGAAAAAGAGTTTAGATAGATAGGTTTTTTAGGATTTTGAATATCATAAATCTCCACATCTCCGGCGCTATCGCTTAAAAACAGATAATTTCTATCTATAAAAAGTTTCGTAGCTGAATCATCTATAATAATACCTTCATTTTTTAAATTATTAGAATCATTTACATCTATCAGCCTAACTCCTCTCTTTCCGCCCAAAACAAAAAGATAGTTTTTATAAATCCCAATATCCATCAAAAAATCATCTATCTCTATTCTTGAAACCTTTTTAAAAGAGCCGTTTTCATCCTGAAATACAAACAATCCCCCATATTTATCCGTCCCAAAAAGCAAATCCCCACTTTTTAAAACACCGTTTACATGAGCACCAAAACTTAAAGAATCTTTCACATAAAGCCCATACAAACAAGCTTTTTTATCTATATAGTCAGGACAAACCTCTATAGCAAACTTCTTCGTTACAAAATTTCCTTTTGCATCAAAAGCTTTGATAGAAATTTCATAAATGTTATCTTGATTACTATCTTTAGGCTCTCTAAAAACTAATTTCTCTTTCTCTATCAACAAATCTCCATCCACTCCGAAAAACTTCCCGTCCTCCCCCTCGATTTCAAATCTAATCGGCCTGCTTCTATCAAAAGCTTTCAATTTAATAATCTCTTTTTGATTGTCTCCTACCGTTACTTTAAAAGGAAGATTGAAAGATGGAGGAAACTTATCTACAAAAACGGGGGTACTCTTTTTCAAAAATCTATCGGTTATAGTTTTAAACTCGTAAGAATCCAAAAAATTATCCAAAACTTCATCTCTTGAATAACCGTTTTTCATTTTGTTTAGCCAAAAAGAGAGCCCCTCTTCGTCGGCTTCTCTATTTAACAGAGTCCTATAAGCAATCTCGATAAACTCTTTATCGGTAAGATCTCTTTGCAAAAACTCTTTTGAATAGAAAAAGTCTTTAGCTATTTCCCTTGGACTTTTCTTAGCGGTATGTAAAATTTCATACCAATAATTTAGTCCGAATTGATCGGAATCCCTTTGCAAAACCAGATTATAAAACCTCTCTATAAAAGCTATCGTCAAATCTTTTTTATTATATGGAAAAATTTCATGAGATAGTGTAAGTTCTTCAAACTCTTTAGAAAATACGAATCTATAAAACAGCTGAAGTCTTGGAATCTTTTTATTCTCAAGCATATCGAGCCAATACTCAAACCCCTCTTTATCCGGTTCTCTGGCTAAAAGCGTTCTATAGACCCTACTTATATACTCTTCGTTACTTAAATTCTGCTCTTTTAACTCTTTACTTAAAAAAAAGTATCTCGTTACCTCAACCGCCGTTTGATTTTGATCATATAAAGCACTCTCCCAAAACAGTATTCCGTCTCTATCGGCCTCTCTGCCTAAAATATTTTCATACAAAAGAGATAAAAAAGAGGTTATTCTGTTTTCTTCCAAAGAGAGAGAAAAAAGAGAAAAATGAAAAAGATTTAGAATCAAGATTATCTTAAATATAGTTTTCATGAGAGCTTCCTAATAACTTTAGATTACTAAAGCTATATCGGAAACTCTCAAAGTTATTTTATAAAATATCTCTTATTCCGATAGCGAACCATAAAATAAATAAATTTAAAATGAATATAAGCATAGAACTGCCCCTTGATAGAAGCTGCTCTATTTTAGTTCTCTCTTGATTGTGCGTCTTAAAGGCTATATACATATGAAGAGCCGTAAGAATAGTAATCGCTACAATCATTACAAGTTTATCTCTCATCAAATAGTAAAGCTCGCTTCCCCCACCATGCGTAAAGACGGAGATAAAATCGTAATGAATAAACATACTAAGACCGCTAATCCACAAAATCACCAGCCAAAAAGTCTCGAAATACCCGTAAATAGGACCGAGATAAAAATAAACACTCTTTTGAGCATTTTTATCTCTAAGGAGTATCCCCAAAGCGAACAAAAGCAGCGAACCCCCTATCCAGGCAGTTGCCGCCAAAATATGAATATATAAAACTATTTTCATTCACATTACCCGCCATCTAAATTTTATCGACCATTTTATCAAAAAAACTTTTTATTTTTATTGATTAAGCTCATAAGCACCGATATCGGGCCTCTCCCCGCTATAATCATAACCAACCCCCTCTCCCGCATTCCAAGAGAGAGCTCTATCCAAAGTTATCGTTTTGTTTTTATAATCGGCACTTACCACAACGGCCTTTTTACCTCCTATCTTGATATCTTCACCCCTCTCAAGTCCCCATCTGCCCGTAAAATATCTCGCATCTTTCACTTTTACGACCTTACCGCTTCCTCCACTTTCGGTATACGTCAAAAATCCTCCCTTATCCACACAAGGGCTATTGGGATCCAATCTAAAATCATTTTTTAGCAAAGGATCGGGAGCGGAAATCGAATGGGGAGATCTTTTTCTCAAAGCCTCAATGGATTTATATATAGTATTGTTTATAATCACCTGATTCATCTGAGATATCAAAGGGAAAAATCCGTCATAATCTATCTCCCATTTAGTGGCATTACTTCTACCTACAACTTCAAGCATAATATAATATCCGCCCTTTTTATAAAAGATATTGTTTTTAATAACGTTATTTTCACCTTTTCCCAAATAAAAAAGATTTTCTTGTTTAACCTCAGAAGGATCATAAACTTCGGTACTGTAAAGAGTATTATGCACAAAAATACTATCCCTTACCACTCCACCATACGAAGCGCTTCCAAAAGAGTTATAATAATTTCTATAAGAGACGTTATTTCTAATCACCACATGAGTAATGAAAGAGTCTTTTTCCTCTTGATTTACCGCAATTCCGGGGCCGAAATTATCATGAATAAAATTGTTCTCCACCACTATATCCTCTCCCCCGTCAAGATAAAGGGCACTTGAATACTTATTTTTTCTCCCGTTTCCGTAAAGCTCGTTGTTTTTTATAAGACCGTATCTCGGAGTCCCAAGATGAGCGTAGCTTCCCGTATCCTTACCTATAATATCGATTCCTATAAAGTCATTATCATAAACCTTGTTATTAATGATTTTAAAATATTCCACTTTTCCATATACCGTCAAAGACTCGCTCTCTATTCCCTTTCTACCAGTATGGTTGTTATGGATCTTGTTTCCCTCTATCAAAATATGTCTAAGAGGCTTATCTTTATATCCTGCGAAAACTACTGCTTTTCCTATTCTCTCATTCTCCGGTATTTTTTCATTTTGATAACTAACTTCATTATATTTAAACTCTATATACTCTCCTGGACCTTGAACTCTTATGGCGTTAGAAGTCGTTTTATCTATCTTCAAACCGATTATCTTCATATAAGAGACACCGTCCAAAAGTATCGTTTGTTTATAGAAATCTTTATCATTTCTCGTTATTACCGGAACTTCGCCGGGATAATTTCTGATAGTTATATATTTACCTTTCTCTCCCGATTTATGAATATAAACCCTTCCCACATAAACGCCGCCTCTTAAATAAATAGTATCTCCCGGTTTAGCCGAATTTACAGCTTTTTGAATCGTCTTAAAAGGACTGCTTTCGGTTCCTGGATTGCTATCTGAACCATTTATCGAAACATAGATCGCATTACCGCTTGGAGTCATAAACTCGCTTTTTAATCTCTCAAACTCTTCACTCTCCAAAAAAGAATTTAGCACATACTCTCTACTTTTACCCTTCTTTAACTCGCCTACCCAAAAATCAAATCCTTCCTCATCGGCTACACGTCCCATTATGGTTCTATAAACTCTTTTTACAAACTCCTCATCAGAAACATTCTGAGATTTAAACTCATTTGAAAAAAAGAAAAATTTCACGATATCTTTAGAACTCTTAGAACCGTCCTTTAGCGCATTAAACCAATAATCTATCTCGCTCTCTCCGGCATCCCTCTTTAAAATATAGTTATAAAACCTCTCTATAAAAGCCCTAAGCTTATCGTCCGAAGAGACCTGAGAAATTCCATATTTTTTACATACGTCGCCAAACTCTTTAGATAAAGCGAAACCGTAAAATACCTGCATTTTAGGAAGTCCCTCTTCTTGCATCTCCCTAAGCCAATACTTCTCTCCTTCACTATCGGGTTCTCTATCGAAAAAAGTATTGTAATTTCTTTTTATAAACTCCTCATCACTTAAATTAAGATTTTTAAACTCTTTGCTTATAAAAAAACTTCTTGCCACCGAAACCGCACTATCTCCGTTTTTCAATCTGTTTTTCCAATAAAAAAGTCCGCTCGAATCGGCCTCTCTTTCAAAAACATTTTTATAAAGTCTTTTTACAAAACCCTCTATTTCAGCATCGGAAGCACTCAAAGAAATAGGAGAAATAAAACTTATCAATAAAATAAATCCGATCATAAATCTTTTCATTTCAAAATCCTTTCAATAAGCTGCAGAAAAATTATAAATAAGATAAGTAAATGTTTAGCAAACCAAAAAGGTAAATAATTTTTTAGGTATGCCGATTTAAGTAAAGAATAGAGAAAGGATTTGCCATGGAAATACCGGGTCAAATCAAAATCGATCACTTTAACGAACATCATAACGCAAATATAAAAAATAAAGTCATAGAAACCGTTAAAAATATAAACGAAAATGCCGATTTAAAAGATAAAAACGACAAAGAGGATAATAAAACCAAAATAGAGGACTCTTTAAAAGAGCTAAACTTAAGAATGCAAAATCTAAATGTCGATATAGAGTTCAGCCTCGATGAAGACGGAGAAATATACTACGTCAAAGTGAAAGAGAAAAAGAGCGGAAAGCTTATAAGAACCATCCCCTCCGAAGAGAGTATGAAACTTTATAAAAAGCTAAAAGAGTTTATCGGAATAATTTTGGATAAGAAAGGATAGAAAATGGCCGGAGCGTTAAGTTCTTTGGGACTCGGAAGTCAAGGAGCGTTAAGTTACGACGTTATAGATAAATTAAAAGAGGCCGATAAAGCGGCCGTAATCAATCCGATCGATAAAAAACTCGAAAAATTACAAACGGAGAAAAAGGATCTATCCGTCATAACGACTCTTGTAGCCAAATTGAAAACTTCGGCAAGCTCTCTATCCGACGAAACTCTCTATCTGCACAGAAACACATCGGTAAACGGGGATTCCGTCTCCGCTACCGCCTCACCGGGCGTAGCGGTACAAGATATAAATATAGACGTTAAATCTCTAGCAAAAAGAGACATATACGAATCCAAAGGATTCGACTCGAAAAGCTCCACGTTTACCGACAAAGACGATACCCTAACTCTAAAAATAGACTCTCAAGAGTTCAATATAGAGGTAAACTCTTCAATGACGATAGAGGAACTCGTAGATAAAATCAACGACGAAACGGACGGAAAGATAAAAGCAAGCATTCTAAATACCGGTGGAGACAATCCGTATAAAATTATTCTAAAATCAGCCGAAACAGGAGCCGACAACAAAATAGAGATAGGAGATTCCGACGTAGCTAACGATCTTCAATTCGACCAGATAGAAGAGGCACAAGACGCCACATTCACATATAACGGAATCAATATTACAAGGTCCTCAAACGAAGTTAAGGATCTGATAGTCGGACTTACTATAAATCTCGAAAAAACGGGAGAAAGCGTCATAAAAATAGAACAGGACAAAGATCTCATATCAGATACTCTAAAAGATTTCGTAAAAAACTACAACGAACTTATGAGCAATCTAAACGAAACAATCAAATATGACGACAAAACCAAACAGGCCGGAACATTTCAAGGAAACAATACGATTATTTCCATAAAATCGGAGATAAACAGAGATCTTTTATCGGTAATAGACGGAAAAACGATGACCGATTTCGGTCTCAAATTAAACGAAGGCGGACTTTTGGAATTCGACAAATCCAAATTCGATGAAAAAATGAATGAAGATCCGCAAGCCGTTCAAGAATTTTTCGTAGGAAAAACTACAAAATATCCCACCACCATAGCCATTCAAGATAAATATGAAACGGATGACGAATTGGAACTATCCGGTAACGATTTCGTTCTAAACGGCAAAGCGATAACTCTTCCTAAAGGAGAAGTGAATTTAAAAAATCTGGCAAAAGCCATAAACGATGCCGATATAGACGGCGTAAGAGCTACATACAACGACGATACAAAAAGATTCGAAATTATAAAAAGTACCGGCGGGGACGTAATCATAGACGGAGATCCTACAAAACTTACGAAAATAGGAATAAATACCGGAGTAGTGAGCGGCAAAGTGGATCAAACGGAAGGTTTCTTCACAAAAATAAACAACTCCCTAAAAAATATGATAAGCGGAGAGCACTCCTCTTTGAAAATGTTTGAAAAAAGCATAGACGATCAGACTAAAAAACTCTCAAAAGAGAGAGAACAGAGTCTAAAGAGATTGGATACGAGATACGAAATAATGGCGACGAAATTCGCCGCATACGACTCTTTGATAAATCAAATGAATCAGCAATTTCAAGCGCTTCAAATGCAAATTCAAAGTGAAATAAACAGCAAACAATAAATAAAAGGATAGAGTAAATGAGCAATAATACGTTAGCTTACAATGCATACACCCAAAATCATCTCGGAGTTACATCTACCGAGAAACTGATAGAGATGCTTTATGAAGGCTTGCTAAAATTTTGCGCATTGGCCAAAAAAGCTATAGAAAAAGAGGATGTGGAAGAAAAAGCAAAGTATATAAACAAAGCCATCAATATCTTCGTAGAGTTGATAAACGATCTCGATTACGAAAAGGGCGGAGATATAGCCCACTATCTAAGCGGTCTCTATACTCATCAAATAAAACTTTTATCCTTAGCGAACATAAACAACAGCACACAAGAGATAGATACGGTAATAAACGTAGTTAAAGTTTTATTGGAAACTTGGAGAGAGGAGACGAAAATCGGTGCAATGGCTAAATAGTTTCAAAATAGCTCTTATAGAAGAGGATACGGAAAAATTAAAAGAGCTGATATCCGATATGCCCTGTTTCGAAAAACTCGAAGATATGCAAACGGCATTTTCACTGATATCCGAAGCCATATCTCTTATTACGCAAAAAAGAGATCAAATCAAAAAGGATATGGATAGATTGAACAAAGCGAAAAGTTTTCTCGATCTCGAACCCAAAAAGAACTCTTATGAATTCTTCTCATAAAAAATATTCAACTTATCTTACATAACAATCATACTTTATTAGGTTAAATAATATTAACTTATTAAAATAGATTTTAAAGGCGAATACCTCGCCTTCTTTCAAAAAGCTACCGAGCGAAACTACCGACTACCATTTTTTCGACTTTCTTCGCCTTTTTTTATTACAAATAGTTTGTTTTAGAAATATCCGTAATAATTTTTCCTATTCTATCAAAAGATTTTAGCTTTTATTTATATTAAAAACTAAAAAATTATAATATAATTTCGATATTAAAGGTGAGAAAAAATTGACAATTATTATTTAAAATTGTTAATTTTTTTAAAATAATTTTTACTATTTAAACTTTTGTGTTCTTATTTAAAGGAGTGGTGATGAAAAATTTCGCATTGATAGGAGCGGCCGGATATATAGCTCCAAGACATATGAAAGCCATAAAAGATACCGGAAACAATTTGGTGGCGGCGATGGATAGGTGTGATAGTGTGGGAATCATAGACAGCTATTTCCCCGACGCCGATTTTTTTATAGAGTTCGAGAGATTCGATAGACACATAGATAAACTAAGAAGAAAGGGAACCAAAGTAGATTACGTATCTATCTGCTCTCCAAATTATTTACATGACGCTCACATAAGATTCGCTCTAAGAAACCAAGCCGACGCAATTTGCGAAAAACCGATAGTTCTAAATCCTTGGAACATAGACGCTTTGGAAGAGATAGAGAAAGAAAGCGGCAAAAATATCTACAATATTCTTCAACTTAGACTTCATCCCTCAATCATGGCTCTAAAAGAAAAAGTAGAAAAAGAGCTAAAAGAGGATCCGAATAGAGTTTACGATATAGATCTTACATATCTTACAAGCAGGGGCAAATGGTATTTTATCTCATGGAAAGGAGACGAGAGCAAAAGCGGAGGTATCGCTACAAATATAGGAGTACATTTCTACGATATGCTCTCTTGGATTTTCGGAGAAGTTCAAGAAAACGTAGTTAATTTCAAAACCCCTTTTGCAAATGCAGGATATTTGAAATTAAAACATGCAAACGTAAGATGGTTCCTAAGCGTCATTTACGATTATATTCCTGATGAAATTAAGCAAAAAGGACAAAGAACATATAGAAGCATAACGGTAAACGGAGAGGAAATAGAATTTAGCGGAGGTTTTACCGATCTTCACACAAGAAGCTATGAAGAGATTTTGAAAGGAAACGGTTTTAGATTAAACGAAGCGAGAAACGCTATAGAGATAGTATCCACAATCAGGAATTTAGAACCGGTCGGATTTAAGGGAGATTATCATCCGTTTTGCAAGAAACTTGAGAAAAACAGCATCCATAGCGTAAAAGAGACACTAAAAACCATGTTCACTCACTAAGGATATTTAGTGAAAGCCATAATCTCTCACGACGTAGATCATATAACGGTTTGGGAGCATAAAGATCTTATAGTTCCCAAATTCGTTATAAAAAGTACGATAGAAGTTTTAAGCGGCACGATAGGCGCGAAAGATTACGCATTAAGATATAGAGATCTTTTGAAAAATAAGTGGCAAAATATAGAAGAGCTTATAGAGTTCAACAAAAAAGAGTCTATTCCATCCACCTTTTTTTTAGGAGTAAATAACGGAGTCGGTCTCGTCTACTCTTTAGAAAATGCCAAAAAGTGGGCGAAAAAAATTATAGAGAAAGGATTCGACGCCGGAGTTCACGGAATAGCTTTTAATAATTTAAAGGATATGCAAAAAGAATTTGATATTTTCAAAGAGATCTCCGGTTCGGATAAGTTTGGAATCAGAATGCATTACTTAAGAAACGATTCCGATACGCTAACGAATCTCTCTAAATGCGGTTATCTTTTCGACTCCACACAATATGAGATCAAAGATCCGTACAAAATAGGAGATATGTGGGAGTTTCCTCTTCACATTATGGACGGATACGAGATATTTCAAGGTAAACCTTGGCAATATCTGAAAATAGAAAAAATAAAAGATTTAACAAAAAGAAAGATTGATGAAATAGATGCTAAAAATTTAAAATATATCACTATTTTGTTTCATGACAGATACTTTAACGACAGTTTCAAAACATGGAAAGAGTGGTATTTTTTCGTAATAGACTATTTAAAACAAAACGACATAGAGTTCATCTCTTATAAAGATGCCATAAAGGAACTTGAAAAATGAAAATAGTAACGGTGATAGGAGCAAGACCTCAATTTATAAAGGCCGCCGCCGTCAGTAGAGAGATAAATAAATATAGCGACATAGAAGAGATAATCGTTCATACGGGACAACATTTCGACAGCAATATGAGCGACATATTTTTTAAAGAGCTTCATATTCCGAAACCCGACTACAACCTTGATATAAACGGTTTATCTCACGGTGCGATGACGGGACAGATGCTTGAAAAAATAGAAGAAGTTTTACAAAAAGAGAAACCCGATTGGACTCTTGTGTACGGAGACACCAATTCAACGATAGCGGGAGCTCTCTCAGCAAGCAAACTTCATATAAAAACGGCTCACGTAGAAGCGGGTCTTAGAAGTTTCAATATGAAAATGCCCGAAGAGATCAATAGAATTTTGACGGATAGAATAAGTAATCTCCTCTTTTGTCCCACAGATCAAGCGGTGGAGAATCTAAAAAACGAAGGCTTTGAAAATTTCGATTTTGCAAAGGTGATAAAAAGCGGTGACGTAATGCAGGATGCCGCTATGTTTTACGAAAATCTCGCAAAAGAGCCGGAAGGCATAAAAAATAAAAAAAATTTCATTTTAAGCACTATACACAGAGCGGAAAACACCGACGATCCCAAAAGAATAACGGAAATTTTCAAAACCTTAAACGAAATCGCCAAAGAGACACCTATAATCCTACCTCTTCATCCAAGAACAAAAAAGATATTAAAAAATCTAAATATAGATACTTCGAATATAGAGATAATAGATCCCGTAGGATATCTTCAAATGGTATGGCTTTTGAAAAACGCCTCTTTGGTAATGACGGATAGCGGAGGATTGCAAAAAGAGGCTTTCTTTTTCAAAAAACCTTGTATCACTTTAAGGGACGAAACGGAATGGGTTGAGCTTGTAGAAAACGGCTTTAACAAAATAGTAGGAGCAAACGGCGAAAAAATAAAAGAGGCTTACAAAGAGATGAAAAATAAAAAACTCGATTTCTCCAAAGATCTCTACGGAGGAGGAGAAGCTTCCAAAAAAATAGTAAAAGAATTAAGGGGTGCACTATGAAAACGGTCTGGATCATTAACGAATATGCGGGCTCTAAATATCACGGAATGGTGTTTAGAAGCTACTATTACGGTAGAGAACTTGTAAAAAGAGGCTATAAGGTGTATGTAATTTCGGGAGCGTATCATCACAACCTAAAAATATTTCCAAAAATCACGGGAGATTTCACATTCGAAGAGATAGACAAAATTACTTACGTTTGGGTTGACGTACCTAAATACAAAAACGCTCACGATAAAAAGAGAGTCTACAAATGGTTCAAATTCGGAGCTAAAATTCTAAAACTTCCGATAGAGAAGATGGACAAACCGGATCTAATAATCGACTCTTCGGCATCTCTTTTCCACATATATTCGGCAAATCAACTTGCCAAAAAATATAACGCAAAACTATTTTTTGAAGTAAGAGACATTTGGCCGCTCTCTTTAATAGAGCTTGGAGGATATTCCCCCTCTCACCCTTTCATGAGACTTATGGACTGGCTTGAAAGATACGGATATAAGCATGCGGATAAAGTAATCTCCGTACTTCCCAACGCAAAAGCCCATATGATGAGCCAAGGTATGAGAAAGGATAAATTCATATATCTTCCAAACGGGATAGCTTTGGAGGACTACAAAGAAAGCACTCCTTTGGAAGAGGAGATAAAAAACAAAATACCAAAAGATAAATTCCTAATAGGATATGCCGGCACCGTAGGACACGCAAACGCCTTAAGACACCTTATAGACGCAGCCAAAATGGTAAAGGACAGAGGCTATAAAAATACCCATTTCGTAATAGTAGGAAACGGAAAAGATAAAGAGTATCTAAAAAATATGGCAAAAGAGTATGATCTTGACAACGTAACTTTCATAGATCAAATACTAAAAAGTCAAGTCTCCTCTCTACTTGAGATGCTTGATGTATGCTATATAGGACTAATAAATCAGCCTCTATTTAGATTCGGCGTATCTCCCAATAAACTATTTGACTATATGATGGCGGCCAAACCTATCCTTTATGCAATCAATTCCGGCAACAAACCGGTAGAAGAGGCGGGCTGCGGCATAAGTGTAGAAGCGGAAAATCCCAAAGCGATAGCCGAAGGAATTATGAAACTTCACGATATGAGTGAAGAAGAGAGACGTCAAATGGGGGAGAGGGGTAAAAAATATGTCATAGAAAATCACGCATATGAAAATTTGGTGGAAAGATTGATAGAGACTTTTGAAAAAAGCGAAGAGAAAAGAGAGGAGATGAGCTCCACTCTCGTATAAAAAATCTCTCTATCTATATATCAATTTAAAAAGAGAAATTCCGGCTATGGTTGCACTTAAGCAAAGTACGATATTTAGAAATATATTCAAAAAAGCTTTCATATATTCGCTTGATTGAATCATAGCCACCGTCTCGTAACTAAAAGTGGAAAAGGTGGTCAAAGCACCTAAAAATCCGGTAACCAAAAGAGCTTTGTAATTAGGAGAGATAACGTTCTCAAAATACAAAACCAAAAAGCCTATAATGAAACTTCCTATAACGTTTACGCTAAGCGTTCCGAGCGGGAAAAAGGAGATGGTGGCTTTCTGCACGAAAGTGGAGATCAAAAACCTCAAAATCGCTCCCACAAATCCCCCTATACCGACAAACAAAATCAAAGAGAGATTCATTTCAAATTTCCTTCATGCTTATAAGATATCACCTCCACATCACAAAGCGTAACAAGCCCCTCCTCTATCATATCATCTACGTTTTCCAAAAAATTTCTTATTTTGTTCTCGTCATCTATCATCTCTATCACTATAGGCATCTCTTGAGAAAGCGACCAAATATTAAAACTCCTAATTTTCGTATGAGCACCCATTCCGGCCACCGCTTTATAGACGGTAGCTCCCGACATCGAAAGCTCTTTTGCTATTTTTAATAAAACTTCCCATAAGGCCTCACCCTTATATTTATCGTTATTGTCTATATAGATTCTTAAAATCTTCTTTTTGCCAAGAAACCTTTTCATAATTATCTCCCTAAATAAAACACATCCATAAACTAAACATTATCTATTATATCTTTTTGAATAGAAAAGAATCATAAAAAAGAGAAAGAAGAGAAGAGGAGAAGAAAAATCTATCTCCTCTAAATAGAAGTAAGAAGTATTCAAGCCCTTTTAAAGAGCCCTATAACAAAAAGTAAAACAACAGCCCCTACAAAAGCGGTAATAATAGACCCTATAAGACCGTTTACGATGTGGATATTAAGAAGCCCGAAAAGATATCCTCCTATCACGGCGCCAATCACTCCGATAACGATATTTCCCAAAAGGCCGAAACCTCCGCCTCTCATAAGCAATCCGGCAAGCCAGCCCGCCACCGCACCTATCGCCAAAAATATAAGCAAAGCCTCCAAGTTCATCTCTCCTCCTTTAATCTTTTTGTATCGACAACTTACGTTACGCAACTTTTATGCGCCGCCGCTTCGCATATCTCGCCATGCTTATTCGAGCTTGCGTAATACAAGTTATTAAATTATAATCTTTATTTGGTTAAAAGAGTATTACTTTTATAAAGAGTAGTTAAATATAAGAGACTTTGGTTAAAAAAAGTTTAAAAAAGAAGTTTAGAGGCTTTCTGAGAATTTTTATTTGAGAAAAATAAATAAAATAAGATCTTAAACAAAAACGCTATTTCATTACCGAATGTGAAAACTCCTTGAAATTTTGCCTTATAGCTTCATACAGCACTATTCCCACAGAAACGGAGAGATTGAGACTTCTGCCATTTC